>JAGVPN010000151.1 GCA_020052215.1 Syntrophobacterales bacterium | reverse complement strand
GCCACGGCCCCGGGTGGCGGCGTCCCTCAGCGGCGCCCCGATTCTGCCAGGGCTTGAGCCCTGGGGGTCTCTCAATGCCTGTAAAGGATTTGGCATGGCTTCGACAGGTGATTTTTAGTGCGAAATTAACCCTGGGAACCACTTGGCAGGATCACTTATATTATTGCTAAAATGGGAGAAACTTCAAGCCAAAAGCTTCAAGCCTCCATTTACGCCCCTTTCGTGGTAAGATTTTATCCAGGGGAAATCCGCGGCTGGGGCTTTTCCAGCAAGTTGGGCCTGGGCCTTGGACCCACCCATAAATTGTGAAAAGTTCGCGGGGCGGTGCGTCCCGCCCGCCATGTTGGTGGGCGGGACGCACCCTGCACCTGCACAGGCTGGAAAGCCTGTGCCACTACATTAGTGCTGCCAGCCCGGTGCGCCGAATTCCGGCGGCCACAGGCCGCCCTATAAAAACCACCATAACTTTGAACTTTGAACTTTTCGTAGCGGGGGTAGTCAAAAACCATGTCATCCGGCCTAAGCTTCCGGGAACACCGCGCCTTTGAGCGCCTCGCCCGGGACCTGGTGCGCCTGCCGGACCCGGAAGAAGGGCCCCTGGCCTATCTCCTGCCCGAGGCCCGCTGGCGGGAGCTTACCCATGGGGTCCCCGACGACGCGGCCTGGCTCACGGCCCTGTCCCAGGCCACCGGGGTCTATTTCTTCCCGTCCCGGGAGTGGGTTCAAACCCTGATGCGCTACCTCAGCCTCTTAAAAGTGACCCGGCTCCTGGAGGCCGGGGCCGGCCGGGGCTACCTCACTGCGGCCCTGACGCCCCTCTGCGCCGCCGCGGGCATCAGGTTCCGGGCCGTGGACACCGGCGACGGCGAATTCGTCTCGGGCTTGCCCGTCTATCCCGGGGTAGAGCGGGGCGACGCCCTCACCGCGGCCCGGGAGTTGCAGCCGCAAGTGGCGCTCTATGCCTGGCCCCCGCCGGGACAATCCGTGGCCTCCCTTTGCCAAACGGATTTTCTGCATTATCTTATTCTGATCGGGGAAGCAGGGGGTGGCGCCACCGGGGCCCGGGAGGATTGGCAGACCTTGCCCCACAGGTGGTCCCCGGCCCTGTCCCGATACGGCCGGGGGCGCACCGGCGCCCTTAGCCACCGGGTGACCGTCTTTTACGGCGGCGGCCAACCGTGCCGGGCGCGGCGTCAAACCTTACCCTTAGACCTGCCCGACGGTAAAGGATAACCCCATGCGCAAGTCTTCTCTGGATGCATTTTTTAAACCGGAAGCGGTGGCGGTAATCGGCGCCAGTGATAAGGAAAATACCATCGGGCGGGCCCTGATCCACAATCTCCTCCGGGATGGCTTTCCAGGCAAGATCTACCCGGTTAACCGCAAGTATCAGGAAATCCAGGGGCTGCCTGCCTATCCGCTGGTCACTGACGTCCAGGAGCCCATCGATCTGGCCATCATCGCCATTCCCATCCGGGATGTGCCTGATGCCATGCGGGAGTGCTGCCAAGCCGGCATTGGCGCCGCCATCATCATTTCCGCCGGCGGCAAGGAAGTGGGATTGCGGGGTATGGAGATCGAAGCCGCCATCAAAGAGGCGGCTCAAAAAGCGGGGATCCGCTACCTGGGGCCCAACTGCCTGGGTATCCTCTGCCCATCGTCCAAGTTACACGCCAGCTTTGCGCCCCATGGCGCCCAACCGGGCAACCTGGCCTTCATCTCCCAGAGCGGCGCCCTGTGCAGCTCCATCCTGGGGTGGGCCATCCCCAAGAAGATCGGCTTCAGCCACTTCATCAGCCTGGGGTCCATGGCCGACGTGGATTTCGGCGATCTGATCGATTACCTGGGCAACGAGGAGCGCGCCAAGAGCATCGTCATCTACATGGAGAACCTGACCCAGCACCGCAAGTTTATGAGCGCGGCCCGCTCCGTGTCCCGGGTCAAACCCATCATCATTATTAAAGCCGGGCGCAGCCGGGCCGGGGCCATGGCGGCAGCCTCCCACACCGGGGCCATGGCCGGGGCGGACCGGGCCTACACTGCCGCGTTCCGGCGGGCCGGGATCATCCGGGTGGACACCATCGGGCAGCTCTTCGACTGCGCCGAGGCCCTGGGGAAGGTGAAGCGCCCCGCTGGCGCCAACCTGGGAATCATCAGCAATGCCGGCGGCCCGGGGGTCATGGCGGTGGATGCCCTGGGGCGCTGGCATATGGAGCCCGCCACCCTGTCCCCGGAAACCCTGGAGCAGCTGGATGAATTTTTACCGCCTTACTGGTGCCGGGGCAATCCCATCGACATCCTGGGGGACGCCCCGCCGGAACGCTATCTCTGGGCGGTGCAGGTGGCCATGGCGGCCCCGGAACTCTCGGGCCTGGTCATCATCCTGTCCCCCCAGGCCCTCACCGATCCCACGGGGGTAGCCCAGGTCCTGGCGCCCGAGATCCAGGGCAAAGGCCGGCCGGTCTTTGCGGTGTGGATGGGGGGCGATGAGGTGGAAGAGGGGGTCCAGATTCTCAATGCCGCGGGCATCCCCACCTTTGAGACCCCGGAGCAGGCGGTGGACACCTTCATGGAGATGTATGTCTACTCCCGTCACCTGGAGCTCTTACAAGACACCCCGCCCCGGCTGACCCAGGAATTGAGCGTCAATACCCGGCAGGCCCGCACCTTTCTGGCCCAGCGCCTGGCGCGCCAGGGGGGCGTGCTGACGGAATTGGAATCCAAGGCCATCTTGAGCGCCTACGGCATCCCGGTAAATCCCACGGTGGCGGCCTCCACCGCCGCCGACGCCGCGGCGGTGGCCCAGATGATGGGCTTTCCGGTGGCTCTGAAGATAAATTCCCCGGAGGTCAGCCACAAGTCCGAGGCGGGCGGGATGCGCGGCGATCTCCATGACGACAGCGAAGTGATGGCCGCGTACGAAGAAATCCTCACCGCGGTCAAGGCCTCCAAACCGGAGGCCAACCTCTTGGGGGTGACGGTCCAGACCCAGGAACAGCAAGCCATCTGCGAATTAATCGTCGGCAGCAAACGGGACCCGGATTTCGGCCCTCTCATCCTCTTCGGGGCCGGCGGGGCATTCACCGAGGTTCTGGAGGACTCGGCCGTGGATCTGCCCCCCCTGAACCTGCTCCTGGCCCGGCGGTTGATTGAAAAAACCCGGGTGTCCCGGGTGCTGAAGGGCTACCGCAACGTTCCGCCTGCCAACCTGGATCAGCTGGCCGAGATCCTGGTGCGGATTTCCCAACTGGTCACCGATTTCCCGGAGATCGTGGAATTGGACGTCAACCCCCTTCTGGCCGTCCAGGGGGGATTTGTGGCGGTGGATGCCCGCCTGATCGTCGAACCCACCGAGGTGCCGGCCCCCCGCCATCTCATCATCGCCCCCTATCCCAACCAGTATGAGAGCGACTGGCTACTCCGGGACGGCACCCCGGTGTTGCTGCGGCCCATGAAACCCGAAGACGAACCCCTGGTGTCCGACTTTCTCGGCAAATGTTCGGAAGAAACCATCTACTTCCGCTACTTCAAGCTGATCAAGAAATGGACCCATGAAATGCTCATCCGCTTCACCCAGAACGATTACGACCGGGAGATCGGCTTGATGGCCATCGGCCTGCCGCCGGGGCCCGAGGTTATGATGGGAGTGAGCCGCATGGTAATGGACGCGGACCGGTCTACGGCCGAATTCGCGGTAATCGTGGCCGACCCCTGGCAGGGCAAAGGTCTGGGCCCCAAGCTGGTGGCACGGATCACCGAGATCGCCCGGGAGCAGGGGGTGAAACTCCTCACCGGCGACGTCCTGGCCCAGAACCAGCCGATGCTGGAGATGGTGAAGCGCCTGGGCTTTGTGCTGCGGAAAGATACCGAGGGCGGGACCTTCCGGGTGGAGATGACGCTCCAGGAAACCGGCCTACGGCCAGCGTCCGCGGCCGAGACCGCCAACGGTGGCTGATCAAAATGTGGTTTAATACCAAGTTGCGGTCAAAAAACTATAAATATTCATGTCATTCTGAACGGAGCGTAGCGGAGTGAAGAATCTCGGTGGCGTAACAAGAGAGATTCTGCGCGGCGCTCAGAATGACAAAAATAGTCTTTGGGTTGCTTATTGGTATACCCCCTGCGAGAACGACCAACAAGGAGTAGAGGATATTGGCGGACCATGTGCCTTATGTGGCGGAAGATGACTGCATTGCCTGCGGGGCCTGCGAAGAAATCTGCCCCGAGGTCTTTACGGTAAACGAAACCCTGGGATTCGCCCAGGTCATGAACCCCTCGGGCGCCCCGGCGGACAAGATTCAGGAGGCCGTGGACGTCTGCCCGGTCAATTGCATCCATTGGGCCGATGAAGCGCAGTAGCCCGGGGTTAATTGCGCTGCCACCCATGCAAAGGAGTCCTTATGAAAAAGCTCAATCTCTATGAGGCCGGGGAGTTTGGCGACCAAGGCTTAAAAAAGCTGCTGGTGCACGACTCCCCTTACTTTAAAATCATCAATTTTAATTTCAAGGCCGGTCAGGAACTGCCGGTGCACGCCCACGATATCGAAGGTCAGTTGAGCCTCGTGATCATCGAAGGCGAAGGGGATTTTCTGGGTAAGGATGGCGCCTCCTTCCCGGCCAAACCGGGAGACGTGGTCATCTCGGACATCGCTGAACCCCATGGCCTGAGGGCCAGGACCGATTTACGCCTCCTGGTCACCATCGCGCCGCCGATTTAACCTCGTAGTTGGCCAAGTTTCTTAAGGTGTAATGACCAAGATTTGCGCCATCAATCATCAAACCGAGATCAGATTATACCTGACCCTGGGGCCTAAAACTGTAAATATCAGCCCGGGTCTTAGATAAAGCTAACATATCCATATCAACCCCTTTTAATGGATTTTATCAGGGTAGAGTCGAGTAGCGTGGGGGAATCTCACCCCCACGCCCTCCCAGAACCGGACATGAATCTCTCGACTCATCCGGCTCCTATCGATCAGCCGCAATAATACGGCTTTGCCTTACGCAATGGCTCCTCCCATCACTGGTTGACCACCAGGTAAGGCTGATCGACACAACCCCTTCGCTCCATCCCCATTACGGGACTTCCTCGCTACTACGGGTTGTTCCGCCACTGTGCCCCGCCTCGGTACTCTGACCCTTGTGGGTCCTCCACTTGGGCTTCTCCCTTAACATCGGGACGACAGTTTCCCACGTTCCGCATGAGAGCCTGGATCAGGTTCACGCCACCTTTATGCCGGACGCCGCTCAGGCGGTAAGCAAGTTTCCCCTGAACTAATCCTGGCGTCTATCTAGTCACCAGTTTTGACGTCATCTTTAACTTTTCGACACCTCATCAGTGGTTCGCTTGTGCTCGTCTCCCTGATCCCTACCTGCCACGGTCTTAAGCCATGACTTTTCCTTAACGCTCACCACCCTGGCTCTTTACCAGCGCAGCTTAAAGTGGTTTGGAGCCTGCTCCTGCAAACCAGCTCCGAAGGGCCCTCCTTCATCTCTCACACAGTTGCGTACACTTCCTTATATGGAAAGCGCACTCGTGGCGCACTAGATAGCAGTGAGCTTCAATTTCATCCTTGCAGCATTATGCGCATCAATCCCAAATTGTGGGTCGCCCCGCTAAAAGGGGTGCTCGGGTGACCCTGAGTTCTTTCCTTTACGTTTTCATGCCTAAAAAAAATGCGATATTTAATGAAATATCGTGACATAGATCTGTCTTTATGCTACGGTTTGCTTACTTATAGAAAAAACCAAACTCGGCGTGAGGTGGGGACGAAAAGCCACGGGTCTTTATGAGATGGCCGGGTTGCCTGGAAGAAGGCGCTCGGCTTTTTTTGTGCCGGGCGAACATAAACAGATTTATACCCAGGGAGAGGTATCCCCAAAACCATTTCTTACTGCGGTGGCCAATGTGGCCGCATAATCTAAACTCGGAAAGAGTTACCATGAAAAAAGTATCTTTCTTCGCTATCCTTTTTACCCTCGGTGTTTTCCTGGCCCTCCCGCTTCCCGCCGCGGCCACCAATTATACTTATCTGGATTTAGGGACACTTGGGGGGGATAGAAGTAGCGCTTATGGCATCAATGCCTCCGGCCAGGTGGTTGGGGGATCCGAGACCGCTTCCGGGGAATACCACGCTTTTATTTACAGCGGCGGTGTCATGCGAGACCTGGGCTTCCAGGGTTGGGGCTGGGCCATCAATGCCACTGGCCAGGTGGTAGGGTACTCCTACCCCGGGGCGTTCCTGTATAGCGATGGCGTCATGAAGGCCCTGGGCGCTCTTGGGGGTAGCTACAGTGAGGCGTGGGGCATCAATTCCTCCGGCCAGGTGGCGGGGAGGGCGGACAACGCTTCCGGTCATTATCGCTCCTTTCTCTACAGCGGCGGCGTCATGCAGGACCTCGGTACTCTGGGGGGGGCCGGCAGCATGGCCTGGGCCATCAATTCCTCCGGCCAGGTGGTGGGGTTTTCGGAGATCACTTCCGGGCAAGGCGTAAATGCTTTTCTTTACAGTGGCGGGGTCATGCAGGACCTGGGCATCCCGTGTTCTATTGCTAATGGCATCAATGACGCTGGCCAGGTGGTAGGGGTAGCCGAATTTGCTACCGGTGCCAACCACGCCTTTCTTTACAGCGGCGGCGTCATTCAGGACCTGGGTACCCTTGGGAGTAGCTACAGTGAGGCACGTGCCATCAATGCCTCCGGCCAGGTGGTGGGGGATTCCATTACTGCTTCCGGTGTCTACCACGCCTTTCTCTACAGCGGCGGCGTCATGCAGGACCTGAACGGCCTATTGCAGAACCTACCTGAAGGTGTGGTTGTGAATAGAGCTTATGCTATCAATGACCTGGGGCAGATAGCCGCCAACAGCTCGGATGGTCACGCCTACCTCCTTACTCCCAATAATGTCCCCTTACCGCCCACCGTCCTACTGCTCGGCTCCGGCCTGTTGGGTCTGGCGGGATGGCGGAGGTTCAGGAAAAGTTAACGGCCATTCCTCTTAACGAAAGACCAGGCGGGGTCAGCGGTGGCCCTGCCTTTTTTGTGGCCTATTCGACCATCCCAAGAGGGCCAATTGCAGGGCTGATGCTTTTGTCTTTTGCTTGCCACTATATGCCCTTATCATCAAACTCGGAAAAATTGACGATATGATCTGAATAACGACATTGACCTTTTGTGGGGGGATTCCCGGAATTATTTATTTTCCGATGATATTATGCCTTGATGGAGAGGTTGTCTGGTCAAATCTTGACCAGTACACTTAAGGAGAAAGGGGTTTCCATGGCAAAGAACATTCCGGTGATCGACACCGAGGCGTGCATCGCCTGCGGCAACTGCGAGGCGGTCTGTCCCGCGGTGTTCCGCCTCAACGAGTCTTTGGGGCATTCCGAGGTCATCAACCCCGCTGGGGCCTCGGAAGACCAGGTCCAATTGGCCATCGACCAGTGTCCGGCCCAGTGCATCAGCTGGCAGGAGGCGGCGGACTGATACCAAGTTGCGCTCATAGAAGTAAGAAAAGCCTCTTCCTGTAGGGGCGCACCCGCGTGTGCGCCCAAACTGAGGGCGGACACATGGGTCGCTACCGCTATGACCGCAGTTTGGTATCAGCTGTCATTCTGAGGAAGCGAAGCGACCGAAGAATCTCATAAATACTAAACAATTATAGACCCTTCGCTTCGCTCAGGATGACAAAATGGCTTTTCGCAGAGCTCTCACCTTGCTATTGTCAAGAGATGGGAGGTGAGTTTGAGGGGAGGGCGGGGGAATAACTTACAAAAAATTCCCTCAGCCCTCACCTCAAAAAGACTCCACTACTCCATCAACCTCTCCATCAGGCGTTCCACCAGGAAGAGCATGGCTTCCAGGTCCAGGTAATGGGTGACGCTGGCGTCGAACAGCCAGTGGGCCTGGGGGGCGAAGCCTTCCTCCACTTCGGCGTCCCAGAAGAGCAGCAGCAGCGGCGCCTTAGGCAACGGCAGAAAGGCTACCTGGACGTCCGCGTCCTCCCCCACCGCCACCGTCTCGCCCCCCAGCCGGTCGGCCCGCTGTTTGAGTTGGGCGGTCTGGCCGGCGAAGTGGTCCGCCAGTTTCTGTTCCAGGCGGACCAGGGTTTTGGCCTTGGACACCGAGTTAGGCAGGCTGTTATAGGCGATCCACCGGCCCGCCACCGGCTCTTGGCCCTGGGAGGCGAGGTAATTGTAGAGCAGGATGGCATCCCAGGGGTCGGCCGGGGCGCCCGGCGGATAACGCAACTCATCTTTGAAGACCTGGAGGGGGTGGCCGAAATAAGTTAGTAAGAGGTACGGCCGGCCCGCCTCTTCGCCATAGGCGGCGCCCAACCCCTGGGCCAGGGCGGCAAAATCAAGGGGGGCCACCTTTTCCTGCAAGACCTCCAGGGAAATGGCCAACGACTCCCGGCGCCGGCCGACGCCCGCCTCCTGCTGGGCCCGGACCGCCTGCCCCAGGTCGGCCCCCGCCCCGGTCAGGTGGGGACATTTATCCAGGTCCTCCCCTTCCTTGATGACGTGGGTGGCAAAGGCCAAGCAGGTCGGTTGGCCGCAATCCCCGCAATTGGTCCGGGGCAGATTTTTCAACACCTCCATGACGGTGATCGCCATCAAGATCAGCCTCTCTGCCCCAACTTCTCTTCCAAGAGACGCCCCAGGCTGGCCAGATGCGCCTTCTCCTCCCCGGCCAGGGCGTACAAGACCTCCTTGGTTTGGGGCTGGTCGCTCAAGTCCGCAAACCTGAGGTAGAGGTCCAGGGCCTGGGTTTCCAGCATCATGGCCAAATCAAGCGCCTCGGAGGCCGTTTGCAGGTGGGCTTTATTGGTTTCCAGGAATTCCGCGGCGCTAAAACCGCCTTCCAGGGTGTTCGGCACGAGGGACGATTCAAAGGTCGCCAGGTCCTGGCCGCCGGGGGCCACCCGGCCGTACACCTCAAAGAGCCGCTGCTCGTGGCGCACTTCCACCTGGGCCAGTTTTTCGAAAAGCTCTTGTAATTCCAGGTCCGGGGATTGTTGCTGCAGGGTCTCATAGAAGAGTTGCAAGGCCTTTTCCATCCCGTAGGCCAGGATAATGATCTCCGCCGGGGTTTCGTCCCCCCGGACCAGGTCCAGGTTGAGTTCCTTAGGGCCGGTGGCCTTGTGTCCTTGAAAGGCCTTGATCCCTCCCGCCAGGTTGTAGACCTCTTTGAACCCCCAGCCGCTCAGCATCTGGGCCGCCACCCGGCTGCGGCCGCCCACGGCGCAGTGGACGAGGGTAGGTTTTTCCGGGTCCAGTTCTTGATAGGTGTCAGACAACTGGGGCAGGGGCAGGAGCTTCGCCCCGGGGAGATGCGACTCTTCATATTCCCCGGGCTGGCGCACGTCCAACAAAGTATACTCCCCTTCCCGGCGCCGGGCCATGAACGCCTTGGCCTCCTCGGCATCCAGGGAACCAACCGGAGTAAAGAGCTTTTTCAATTGCATCATCATCTGTCGCCCTCCCGATGGCGCTTGGTATCAGGGGATTTCCTACAAGAGTTCCAGCCCAAGCCACGCCTGAATTTCCCGCCGGATGCGGCGGGCCGCCTCCGGGATGGCCGCGGCCACCTCCTGGGACACCTCCTGCCCCGGGCCGAAATTCTGCCCTTCAATCCCGTAAATGATGAGCCAGGGGGGCAGTTCCTGGAAGAGTTGCCCCAGGGCCAGGGCCTCGGCCACCCCCCAACCGTGGGAAGAAGGCGACCGGGAGAGTTGGACCGGCACCCCGCCGCCGTGGGCGTTAAAGCGGTAGATGGCCCCCGGGGGACCGCCGGATACCACCGCGTCCACCACAATCACCCCGGCGGCGTCTTTCCAGGCCTCCCGCACTGCGGTCACCGTACCCCGGATTTCGGCAATCTGCACCTGGGGCAGCTGGTCTGCTTTGAGACGGCGGGCCACCAAAAGGCCGACGGCATCGTCCCCCCGCCACTCGTTGCCGACGCCAATGACCTTCAGTCGGGGTTTCGGGGAAGCATTCATGATTTGGACCTATTCAGGCCAATTATATCGGTTGCTGTCAGACGCCTGGGTCCAAGAGCACAATATTTACTACTGGGCCGCCCAATATCTCCTGGCCTTGTTGCACCTGCCCATGGAAGAGCAATACCGTCTGTTTCTCACCCGGGTTTTTCGCACCCCGAAGAATCCAGAACTCCGGCCGCCTTGTTTTCCAGTTCCTGGTGCTGCAACGCGGCGTGTTGCTTTTTCTTTTCAGACCATTCCAGCACCTTGGCCATAGCTTGAAAGGCCCAGCGGGGATTGTTTTTGTAACTGTATGATTCAACGTTATCGCCGGTGGCATCATCCAGCGCCGGACATCCCCGGGGGGTGCGCGCGATCACCGTGGTCCAGCCTTCCGGCGCGCCCAGGCCGCCGAAGGACAGGTCCGCATATTCGGCGGAATAATCATCGCAGTATTGGCAGGCGTAGCGTTTCATGAAATCCAGCTTATCCAGAGGAAGGTAGCGGACTTCCCGATTGTGCAGATGCACCATAAGCTCTTCTTTGACATTGATCTTACGCACATCTTCCCAACGGAAATTGCCGATTTTTTCCAGGACCCGGCGCTGTTCGACCCCGAAGTAAAAGTTCCCGGTGCAGAACAGACCGAAAAGGAATTTGATGGAATCCGAGGGGACTATACCCAGGGCTTCCATTCTCCGAACCGCGTTAATCTGACAGGGCGTGCCCACAAAGGCCACCCGGTTGCGATGTCCTTTGACGAGGTGGCTCAGCGCCAAGACCGAAGGGGAAAAAGTTGAATATATTTCAGAAAAGTGCTTCATGCCATGAGAGATGTCGAAATGGAAACCGGCGGCCTCCAGAATCTCCTCCCGGGATTTAGCCAGCCACGGTTGTCGATGAAACGGGCCCACCCGCTTGCTAACAATCGCCCCATCTATGAGCCCCCGGTCCAACAAATGGATCAGGAGGCTGGTCACGAGTCCCCCGTCGGTGCCCCGGGCGCGCACCTCCGGGTCAGAGGCACGGCCCGCCATCAAACGCATCACGGCCCCCATGGGAGGGCTCCAAGATGCTTGGCGTTTTACTTCTTCATCCATCTCGCCGATTTCGGGGCAAATGGAGTAGCAGAGACCGCAATCGATACATTTTTCCTTATCTTTGTAACAGGGCCGGCCGTCTTCACATAATTCCAAGGCCCCGTAATTAATCGCCGTACAAAAGGTCACGCATCCCCCGCAATGATGACAGAGACCCCGATTCTGAACCTCTTCGATCAAATGAGAAAAGGTTTTCATGATTCCTCCCATCATGCCGCATCCCCCGGGCTGGCCTCAGGGGACTTAAAGGGGGTGAATTCCCAGGTCCGGCTCGTGAAACTGCTGACGAGGCTGGCGAACCTGGACGTCGGGCGGTCACCAGGCCGGAAGGCCCCTGGGCTCTAACCGGCGCGGCGCCCGGCGGCGCTGGTCAAGCCGCGGAGGAGGCCTGAGTTACCAACATCCTCGTATAAATCAGGTACTTGTCCTCTTCTAAAAACAGGTGTACTTCAAACCCGTCTTGATTATAAGTCTCCAAGGCCCGCCGGGCATCATCCCTGGTTACGTAAGTGGCCCCGTCCCAAATAAATTTTTTCCCTGCCACTTCCCTGGATAAAGGTATGGTTGGGCTGACGGTTGGGGGCGTCATCAATAATGGGTCCATTGATCCCAGGGCTGCATCCACTTGGGCCTCCAGTTGCTCCAGGGTGAATCCGGCCACGTAGATGCCCTGTTTCGGACAGGTAGCCATGCATGAACCACAGCCTTTGCAGAGAACCTGGTTCACCTCCACCGTCTTCTTAACGTTGCCGTCCAGCACATATCCCAGCAGACTGATGGCGCCGAAAGGACAGGCGTCCACGCAGAAGGCGCAGCCGTCGCAATTTTCGTCAATGGGGCGGGAAGTAACCGATTCAAGTTCCAAGGTGTCCCGACGCAGAATGGTGCTGGCCCGGGAGGCACAGGCCAGGGCTTCCGCCATGGATTCTTCAATGGGCTTGGGATAATGGCACAATCCGGCCATATAAATCCCCGGGGTGCTGGATTCCACCGGCCTGATCTTGGGGTGAGCTTCGGAAAAGAATCCCTCCGCATTGAGGTGCACCTTATACAAATCCGCCAGGGGGCCATTTTGATGGGGAATAATGGCCGTGGCCAGGATCAAGAGGTCCACCTGAAGTTCCATGGGCGCCAGCAAATCCTGGTCTTCGAAGGTAATGATCAGCTTATCGCCGGCTGCATCCACTTGGGGAGGGTTATCCACATCATAGCGGCAAAAGATCACCCCCAGCTCCCGGGCCCTGGCATAGAGAGGTTCTCGTTGGCCATAGGTCCGCATATCCCGGTAAAGAACATAAACCTCCATATCGGGATTAATTTCCTTCAGCCGGAGGGCATTCTCCACGGAATGGCTGCAGCACAGCCGGTTGCAATAGGGGCGCTCGGGGATGCGGGAGCCCACACACTGGATAAAAGCCACGCCCTGAGCATTCTTCACCCTTGGGGCGCCCCGGATCAATTCCCGGTCCAGGTCTAAAGAAAGTAGGACGTTGGGGTGCTTTTTGTAGAGATATTGGCCTTCAGGCCGCAGGGGTTCGCCGCCCGTCGCGATGATGACGACGCCGTGCTCGATCTCCTGACCGGTGGACAGCTTCGACTTAAAATTGCCCACGGAACCGGAAACCGCGGTTACCAGGGCCGAGAAGTGGACCGTAATCTTGGGATGCTTGACTAACTTCTCAACCACGGCATCCACCATGGTTTGCACCGGCTCGTCCTGCCAGGTGCTGTGGAGTTTGCGGGCATTGCCTCCCAGACGCTCGGTTCTTTCCAGCAGGTGGACATCAAAACCCTGGTCGGCTAGAGCCAGGGCGCTGGTTATCCCGCTCATGCCGCCCCCGATTACCAGGGTCCGCTTGTTTACCGGCACCGAGAGATATTTCAAGGGCTCCAACAGCCTGGCTTTGGCCACCGCCATGCGGATCAGGTCAAGACATTTTTCCGTGGCTTTTCCCGGCTCCCCCTGATGCACCCAGGTGCACTGGTTACGGATGTTGGCCATTTCAAACAGATATTTATTCAGGCCGGCATTTCTGAGCATATTCTGAAACATGGCGGCATGGGTCGTGGGACTGCAAGCGGCCACCATCACCCGGTTCAGGTGGTGCTCCTGGATCATCTGGACCATCTGATTCTGGGAATCTTGGGAGCAACTGAACAGATTATCCTGGACATAAGCCACATTGGGGACGTCCCGGACGCTTTCCACCAGGGATGGGACATCGGCCACCCCGCCGATATTCTTACCGCAGTGGCAGATAAATACGCCAACCCGGGGCGGGTCCGCGGAGACGTCGGTTTCGAAGGGGAAAGTTATCTCTTTCTGCAAGGTCCCCCGGGCTGTAGCCAACGTTCTGGCTGCCGAAGCGGCGGCGGCGCTCCCCTCCATCACCGAATCGGGGATATCCTTGGGGCCGGTGAAACTGCCGCAGGCGAAGATTCCCGGCTGAGAGGTGGTCACCGGCGAACAGCAACCGGTCTCGACAAAGTTATACGGGCTTATCTCTATTCTTAATTTCTTGGCCAAGTTGACGGTTTCCGGAGCGATCCCCATCCCCACGGATAACACCACCAGATGAAACTCTTCAGTTTGGACCCGGTTGGTGGCATCGATAAAAGTCACCTCCAGGTTATGGGTGCGGGGGTTCTGCACTACCCGGGAAACCATGGCCCGGACATAATTAATCTGGTGATGCTTTTTGGCCTGTTGATAATAAGTCTCGAATCCCTTGCCATGGGCCCGGAGATCGAGGAAGAAAATGCTGGTTTGAATTTTGGCGTCGTGCTCTTGGGCAATGATGGCCTGCTTGGTGGCGTACATGCAGCACACCGAAGAGCAATAGGGCCGGCCCCTGGCCGCATCTCGAGACCCCACACATTGGATCCAGGCGATTTTTTCCGGGTCGCCGCCGTCGGAAGGGCGCTTAACATGACCAGTGGTCGGTCCCGTGGCCGACAACATCCGTTCGAATTCCAGGGAAGTGAGAACATTAGGATACCGGCCATAGCCATATTCCGGCTTTTGGCGGGCATCGAAAATCTGGAACCCGGGGGCCAGAATCACCGCGCCGACCTGGAGGTTCAAGATCCGGTCTTCCTTGGAAAAATCCACCGCCTTAGTAGGGCAGAATTTTTCGCAGGCCCGACACTTTCCCTTGAGGAAATAGATGCAGTGCTCCTGATCTATGGCATACTTCAAGGGAACCGCCTGGGGGTAAAGGACATAAGCGGCTTTCCGGGAACTGAGCCCCTGATTGAACTCGTCAGGCACCTTCTTGGGACATTTCTCGGCGCAGACCCCACAGGCGATGCAAAGGCTTTCATCAATGTACCGGGCTTTCAAAACCACATCGACGCGATAGCTTCCTGCTTTCCCCGAGATGTCCACCACTTCAGCCGGAGCCAAAATTTCGATGTTTAAATGGCGACCCACTTCCACCAGTTTGGGCGCCAGGGTGCACATGGAACAGTCATTGGTGGGAAAGGTCTTGTCCAACATCGGCATGACGCCGCCAATGGCGGGCTTTTTCTCCACCAGGTAAACATAAAAACCGGTCTCCGCCAGATCCAGGGCCGCCTGGAGTCCGGCGATGCCACCCCCCACCACCATGACTGCGCCAATGGGTTGCCCTTGGTCTTTAGATGCGTTGGCAGCCATCGATTAAGCCAATCCCTTCATCTTTAATAACGGCATGGGGTCTACCAGATGCTGGGCCAGCCACTTGGGAGCTTCAGGATGACCCAGGGCCAGGGCAATCAATTCAGTAAAATAAAACACGGGCAAATAGTAGTCCTTGCCGAATTTGCGGGAAATACGCTCTTGGGCAAGGTCCAGATTGGCCTGGCACATCTGGCAAGAGACCACGAAACACTCGGCCTTGGCCATCAGGGCCCGCTCATAGAGACGCTGCACCAGGGTATCGATGATATCCGGCCGGGCCACGGCCAACCCGGCGCCGCAACAGTCGGTCTTGAAAGACCAGTCGATGGGCTTGATCTTCAAAACCTTCAACAGGCGCTCCATATTTCGGGGGTTTTCGTAATCCGTCTTCCCGGTTACGGCTGGAGGACGGGCCACCAGGCAGCCGTAATAGCACACGGCTCGAAGATTGATCAGCGGCGCCACTACTTTGGGGGCGAGGGCTTCCAAAAAGGCTTTTTGGGTCAGATAATCCAACAAATCCCAAATCTTGATGCCGCCACCATATGAAATGCCCAGATCTTCCTGCTCTGGGTCCAGCAAGGCCTTTTCCGCCACTTTAAGCCGGTTGAAGCACAGGGCGCAGGGCGCCACCACATCCCGCCCGGCTTTTTCGGCCAAGGCCAGATTGCGGGCCGGCAAGTGTAAGGCGATCTGATAGTTTAAACTGTGAGCCGAACTTGCCCCACAGCAATTCCAATCGAACAGCTCCACCAACTCCACGTCCAACAGCGGCGCGATGCCAGCAATGGACGCGGCATAATCCACCGCCGTACCTTCTAACGAACAGCCGGGATAGTAGGTAACCTTCATAATCTAAAACTCACCCTGGCGAAAAATTTCTTTGATCTCCGCCTTGCCTCTTAAAGTCGGCGGCCCGAACAGGCGCACCCGTCTCCGTTTCCAAAGCTTCCACCCCAAATTAATGTTTTGCCTTAGCTCAGTCAGATTCAGGTTGCGCCGCATTTTATAGAGCGTATAGCGCCGTAGGAGCCGGGTTTCCGAGACGCGGCCCGCCGCGTCCAGGATGCTCTCCAGGAAAAAGCGGTGAAAAGCCATGACCCCGGCATCGGGGATGGTTCGGCCCCGCTTGACCGCTTCCTCTTTGAGCCAGTCCATCACTCCGGCGATGTCGATGCCGTTGGGACAGCGGGTAGTGCAGGTCTGGCAGGCGGAACAAACCCAGATGGTCTCGGACCCAAGCACCTGTTCCTCTTGACCTAAAAGCGCCAGGCGGATGACATGGTGCGGCAAAATATCCATGGCGAAGGTTAAAGGACAGCCACCAGAACATTTCCTGCAGAAGAAACAGGAGGCTACGGAGAGATGAGCTTTGGTGAGCTGTTTAGCCAGGAAAAACTGCGGCCTCATGGGTTGATTTTCCGGGTTCTCCATGGGGAGGCTCCCTTAAATTTTAATAATGTATAAGGTTTAACGTATAAAGGTTACTAATACAAAGTGATGCGTTATGCAACTGGAAAGTGGCCCGCTTTCCCCACGAAACCCGAACCAGCCTGGCCAGAGGCTCATTTTTAATTTAGGTTTTTCCAGGAAGCTGCCGATAGCTATACAAAAGCTGGAAGGGTGTTTTACAAATGAGCTGGAACATGATCATCTTTGGTTTTGGGTTCATCTTGGGCGGGTTTACCATAATGCTCATCTTGGGTCTGCTGTTGCTGGCAAAGGATATGACCGGGATCACTAAGCCTCAAAAAACCGTGAGCCAACCCAGGCGAGATGATCAGAATCCCGAAATCTCCCCACGGTTGACTGTCCTCAGCGGCGGCAACGATCGGGTATCTTTTAATAAGTAAGAACAAAACTTGCTCCTAACCCCCATGCGGTTCACTTAAGCGGCGGGACTGCTTTTTACCGTGAAAGTCCACCCGTAGGGGCGGTTCGCTAACCGCCCCTACGAGGAATTTCATGGTTGGGGGTGGCCCCAAACGGCCATGACTATTTAGCCTCGCACCGGTTGCCGCCCTTCGGCCGCCACGGCCATGAGAGACACGGTGAGATGCCTCAAGTACTTTAAGCTCAGTCGCAGGTACCGCCGGTATTCGCCCCAATCCATGTTTTGCAGGAACAGGTTGCAGGCAAAGAGAACGCAATGGGCCGGCCGGCGGCCCCAGGGGATTTGGCAGCCGTTGACCCCAAGACACTCGGATACCCTGGTTTCTCGAAGAAGTTCCGG
>JAGVPN010000283.1 GCA_020052215.1 Syntrophobacterales bacterium | reverse complement strand
TGCGCCATTTGGCGGCCGCGGTGCGAAGGTTCTCCTCCGCCTGCTTCCGCTCGGTTATGTCCCGGCAGAGGGACACGATCTGGAAGGATTGCCCAGTCGTTATAACAGTCGCATTGACTTCGATAGGAGTGATCCGCCCCTCCTCATCGACATAATCAATCTCCAGACCTCGGACATAACCCTGCTGCAGGCACTTAATCACTTCCGCGGCATTTCGCTCACGGTCGTGTTCGGCCGTCCATTCAGCTACGCTTCTGCCGAGGATCTCCTCCAAACTTGTGTGGCCAGAAAGTCTTACATATTCCTTATTCGCATCGATCACCTTGCCTTGGGAGTCCACAATCAAATATCCGGTATCGGTTGTTTCGATGAGGGTCCTATACTTTACTTCACTTTCCCGCCACGCCGTTTCCGCCTGCTTCCGCTCGGTGATATCCCGGGCCACGCTGAGGATAAGTTGGCGATTATCCAGGTCAATAGTGCGCGCATGGATTTCCACCGGCATGACCGAGCCGTCTTTCCGGCGGTGGGCGGACTCGAAGATCACCTCGCCTTTGATCGACAATTCTTTAAGCAGCTGTTCTCTCTTTTCGGCAAATTCAGGGGTGGGTAGCACCTTGAGGTGTTTGGCCAGCAATTCCTCTTTTTCATAGCCCCGATTCTTGTAGGCCGCCTCGTTTACATAGATGAAATGGCCATCAAGGTCATGTAAAAAGATGGAATCGGATGCCGCATCCAGAAGCTGCGCTCTTAACTTTAGTTCATTTTCTGCTTGGGTACGCTTGATTTCTTGTTGCAGTATGGTGGTCACCATATTATCAAAGGCTTGAGCCAGAGAGCCTATCTCCCACTTTCCATGCGTCGAACTGGCGCTGGGGCTGAGACCACCCGCCGCCAGGCTGCCCACCTCATACTGGGAGGCGACCGGCACCGCCCTCTCCAGCTTCCCTGCCCCGAAAGCCGTGATGGCCTGCTCCAAGGCGACGATGGGCCGGGTAATCCGGCGGGAAAATAAACTGATGCCTAACAGACTGAAAACGGCAATGACCAGGGAAATGACAATTAATCGGTGCCTTAATGCCTTTGCCGGGGCAAAAGCCTCTCCAGCGGGAGTATACGTGATCAACGTCCAGTTGTTCCCGGAAAAATTCTGATAACCCTGCTCCCGGACAAAAATAACGATCTCTTCTTGGTGATGTTTAGGACAGAAATAGGTGACACTGCCTATTTTTTCCCCTGCTGCGATCTTCTTATTTACAATTTCCCAATCGCACGCCTTATCCTTAAATAGTCCTTTTTTATTATAATTGGAATAAAGTAATACGCCCTCTCGATCCACTAAATCCACCTTTAAGTTTTCTGCTGTTTTGTGTGCACCGGCGGTTTTTTCGGCGATTCTTTGGATTTCCTCCAGTGGCATTCTGGCCACCACCACCCCGAAGGGAATGCCGTTATGGTCTTTGACGATGCAGACAAAATGTATTACAGCCTCCAAAAGGGTATGGGATACATGGAGATTCAACACCAGGGTTTCACCCCTGGCCAGATCCAGCCAGTAATCTCGCAATGAGCTGTGGGTGCCAACTCCTTTCCCGGAGGTGTCGGCGATCCTGAGCCGATTCAAATCGAAGAAGGAAACAGAAGCATAGACCCTTTGAATAGCCTGGAATTCCAGTAATTTTTCCCTAATCTGTTGGGGAGTGGAACTACGGGAGCGGATAACCTGATCATGGGCCAACGTCTTGATGTCATTCAATCCGTCAAAAAGCCGTTGGTCAATCTTGTCTATGGTGTTAAAGGCCCGGTCTTCTATGCTATGGGTGATCTTCTCTTTCAAGGTGTTAACTTCGAACAGATAAATATAGGAGATGAGAAAGACCGAGGCGATAATATAAAACCCGGAAAACAACAAGGTGAGTTTAGTGACGAATTTCATGGGTTCCCTTGTAGTGAAGCGGCTATAGTTACCTTGGACACGGAATTGTGCTATTGAACTATCAGACGCGCCCTCCGTCGGTCACCACCACCCGGTCCCGGCCTTCCTGTTTGGCGCGATAGAGGGCGGCGTCCGCGGCCCTGATGATCTCTTCTCGGGTGGCGCCGTGCTCCGGAAAGGTGGCCGCCCCCAGGGAGATGGTGATGGGTCCCAGCGGTTTGCCGCGGTCCTCCACCCTCAGTTGTTTCACGTCCTGGCGTATCTCTTCGGCCCGGGCCCGGACGATATCTATGGAGGCCCCGGGCATGATCAACAGGAACTCTTCGCCTCCCCAGCGGCAGGGGACATCTTCTTCCCGGATGCGGCGTTGTATCAATTGCCCCAGTTCCCTCAGCAGGGTATCCCCCGCGCCGTGGCCGAAGACGTCATTGAACTGTTTGAAATGGTCCAGGTCCATCATGATCACCCCCACCGGGGCGTTCTCCCGCCTGGCCCGCATTAACTCCCGGTCCAGGGTTGCTTCCAGGTACCGGCGATTGAACAACCCGGTGAGGGGGTCCCGGATGGCCTGTTGGCGCAGGGTTTCCCGCAGTTTCAGGTTGGCCAGAGAGAGCCCCAGGTGTTCCGCCACGCTGACGGCCAATTGCAGCCTGGACTCGGCCTGGGTTTTCAAATCCTCCGCCGTCCGGCCCGGGGTCCTGGGGGGGCTGAGGCGCACGTGCAGAACCCCGGGGGCTCCCCCCTGCACCATCATGGGCACGCACAGATAGTCGCCGGACCAGGAATCGGTCAGATGGCGGCAAGGCAATTCGGGGTGGCTCGCGGTCACCAGGTGGAGCCGGTTACGCCGCACCGACCAGCAATCGTCCGGCGCAAAAACCGCTTCCGCCGGCGGTGATTCCCCCCACGCGGCCACCGCCTCGAAGTAGTTTTGGGAGGTGTTGAGCAGGTACAGCGCCCCGGAATCCTCCGGGAAGAGCCTGGCGGCGGATAGGGAGATGGCCGCGTAAGCTTCCTGGGCGGTGTGACAGGATTGGAGCCCGTCAACCATGTCTTTGAGTAAAGACACGGTGCGGTGGCGTTCTTCGGTTTCGGCTACCAGGCGTCTGAGGTGGTCATTGACCCGGGCCAGGGCCTCCTCATCCCGGCGGCGCCGGGTGATGTCTTTGAACACCACCACCGTGCCCACCGGCTGTCCCCGGTCCATGACCGGGGTGGCCACGTACTCCACGGGGAAGCCTTGGCCGTTCTGGCGCCAGAAGAAATCGTCGTTCACCTGGCGGGTTTCGCCACTCTGAACGGCGGCATAGACGGGACAGTCCTCCCGGAGATGCGGGGTCCCATCCTCTCTCGTGTGGTGAATGAGATCATGCATGGGCCGTCCCACCAGTTCCCCC
>JAGVPN010000348.1 GCA_020052215.1 Syntrophobacterales bacterium | reverse complement strand
TGATCTTCAGGTAAGCGGTCTGGACATCCAGTTGGACCTGCTCATTCATATCCTTATGCTGCTCCTGCAGTTGCTGCACCTTGAGCTTGGCCTGGGAGACCGCCGCCTTGGTGTCCAGCCCGGAAAAGATGTTCCAGTTCATGCCGAAGATGACGAACCACTGGTGATTGTGCAGCAGGCTGTTGTTCACCTGGTAGGTATGCCCCCCCTGAACCCCAAACTGGGGAAATAACTGAGCCCGGGTCTCCACCACCACCTTTTCCTGTTGATGGATGCGCTCCTGTGAGGCCTTGAGATCGCTGCGGTGCTTCAAGGCTGCGTCCGTGGCCTCTCCCAGGGCCCAGGCCTTGAGATCGACTTTTTCATCCTTCAGGACCGTGGCGCCGGTCACGGGCAGCATCAGGACCTTGTTCAGGGACGACCGGAGGTCGATAAAATCGGTCTGGGCTACGATCAGGTTTTGCTGGGCGTCGGCCAGGGACACCTTGGCCTGGAGCACGTCGTTCAGAGTCACGATCCCAAATTGGTACTGATCCTGGGCAATGCGGAGATGCTCCTGGAGGTCAAAGACATTCTGCCTGGCCACTTCCACCATTTTTTGGGCCCGGAGGGTTTTGAAGTACCCCTGGGCCACCGTCAGAAAAACGTTGTCCCGGGTCTGGGTGGTGTCCAGCAGGCTGGCCTGATGTCCCTTGATGGCCGCCATATACTTGGAAGGGGTGCCCCAGAAGTCGAAGACCAACTGGTTCACGGAGGTCTGGCTGCTCCAAAAATTCCGGTTGGTCTGGGGAAAGTTGGCCCCGCCCGCAAAGCTAAACTTCAGGGGATCATCGTAAATGGTCTGGCCCACCTGGGTTTTGACCTGGGGCAGCAGCCCCGACCGGGCTCGGACCACCTGCTCGCCGGCGATGAGGGCCTGGAGGCGGCTGATCTGCAAATTGGGGTTGGCCTTCCAGGCCAGGCGCAGGGCTTCTTTCAAATCCAGGTGGGGCCCCGGGGGGTCGGCGGCCCCGCCTGGGAAGACCGTCGCTCCCCACATTATCATTACGAGCCCCAGCCCACGCCATAAATCTCTGGCTGTCATAGCGCCGCTTCCTCTGTTAAAGATTGCTTTTCCCGGATCAAACCGGAGGAAATAAGGGTAAGGATAACCGGTAAGGCCTCTTGGGCCGCATCCGCCTGTCCTTCGGCCTTCTGATAGTAGCCGGTGGCCCGGACCAACCCCCGGATCAAAAAGGTCAGGAGGCGGGGATTGGCGGGAATAAACTGACCCGCGGCAATGCCTTCGGCAAACAGGCGGGTCACCAGGGTGACGAATTGCTCTTCCAATTCCTGGTAGCGGCGCCGGAATCCATCCCGGGATACCCCCTCCCCCTGGACCAATTCCCGGGCATAGATGGGAAATAACAGCCGCTCCCGGTTGAGATACTCCAGGAGAACGGCCACCACCCGGATCAATTTCTCCGGCGGCGTCCCCGGGGCCTCTAGAGAGGCCTCCAGGTCCCGGATGATGTTTTCCCCCACCCGGGTGATGAGGGCCTGGATCAGATCGTCTTTGCTCTGGAAATAGAGATACACCGTGCCCTTGGCCACTCCGGCGGCGGCGGCGATCTCCTCCATGGTCATGGCTTCCGGGCCGCGCTGCTCCAACAGCTGCCGGGCCGCGGCCAGGATCTCCCGGGTGCGGAAGGCGGTGACAATTTCTTTCTTAGTGGATTTGGGGGACGCTGGCATTTCTCACACTTGGTCAGACTTGTGGCCGGGGCTACCGGCGAAGCGGCTCAACAAAAAATTATCATCCGAGACTTCCAGAGTTGTTGTAATGACTTATGGGTCATTGAAATGACTGTATAGTCAATATTAGGTTTTCGTACCCTTGTCAAGAAAAACTTGCAAACTCACAGGGCTCTGTTTAGACTTGAAAATATCTAGAGGGTTGACAGGAGGCGATAATGCACCGTCGTGATTTCCTAAGGTATATGGCAGCCTTAGGGCTGGTAAGCGGGGCCGGGCGGCTGGTGTTGCCGGAAGAAGTGTGGGCCATGGCCCCCCCGGAAACGCCTCAACCCATCGTGGCCAAGGCCCAGGGCGCCAATTACGCCCAGCTGGCAGGAGATGCCATCCAGGCCCTGGGCGGCATGAAAAAGTTCGTCAATCCCGGGGAAGTGGTGGTGGTCAAGCCCAACATGGCCTGGGACCGGCCCCCGGAAATGGCGGCCAACGCCAACCCGGCGGTGGTGCGCCAGGTGGTGGAATTGTGCCTGGAGGCCGGGGCCAAAAAGGTCAAGGTGCTGGACAACACCTGCCACGACGCCCGCAAGGCCTACAACAACTCGGGCATCAAGGCGGCGGTGGAAGCCATCAAAGATCCCCGGGCGGTGGTGGAGTTCGTGGATGACCGCGGCTTCGTGGAGCTTAAGGTCGAGAAGGCCAAGGCCCTGAAGAAATGGTATTTCTATAAAGAGATTTTGGAAGCCGACCGCTTCATCAACATTCCCATCGCCAAGAATCACTCCGAAGCCCGCCTCACTATGTGCCTGAAGAACATGATGGGGGCCATCGGCGGCTGGCGGGGCCGCATCCACGTGGGCCTGCACCAGAACATCGCGGATATGAACCTGCTGTTGCGCCCCGACCTCCACGTCCTGGACGCCACCCGGATCATGCTGAGAAACGGGCCTTCCGGCGGCAGCCTCGAGGATGTGGCGGTGAAAAATCTGGTGTTCGCCGGCGCCGACCCCGTGGCCCTGGACGCCATCGGCACAGGTCTATTCGGCATGAAACCCGCGGATATCGGCTATATCATCAAGGCCCACCAGGCCGGCCGGGGTGAAATGGACCTGAACAAGATCAAGGTATTGTAACCGGAAAACCCCGGGTCCAAGACCCAGCCGGCAGTTTCTGGAGACCTAACCGGATAAGAGGTAGGGGCGGCGCCTTCACCGCCCCTGCGAGATTTTGGGGATAATTATAGCGTTTGCCATAAATTCCTTCCGTTTGGAGGTTCTTAAATCCCCCTAAATCCCCCTTTTTCAAAGGGGGACTTTAACAGCAATTACTTGTAGTTCCCCCCTTTTTTAAAGGGGGGCAGGGGGGATTATCAAGCTTCCCATGACGGAAAAACTTTTGGCAATTGCTATAAATCTCTGTACCTGACCATGCCCTTAACCTGGAAAAATCAATGAGTAACCCCAAAATCTCCTTAACCGGCCGCGCCTGGGCGCGCCTCCGCCGGGTCATCCAGGTCCTTTTTCTGGCCCTGTTTGGCTGGCTGTTTTTGAAAGCCGAATTCGGGGGGCAGGAAAACCTGGCCTGGCCGGTGGACCTGTTCTTTCGCTTCGACCCCCTGATCCTGGCGGCCCAACTCCTGACCTTCAGCCCCCTGGTGGCCGGGCTGTTCTGGTCCCTGGTCATGGTGGCCCTGACCTTCATCCTGGGCCGGTTTTTCTGCGGCTGGGTCTGCCCCCTGGGGACCACCCTGGACGGCTCCCGCCGGCTGCTTTTTGCCCCGCGCCCGGATCGCGGCGTGGCGGCCCGGTGGCGCCGGGGCAAGTACTATCTGCTCATCGGACTGTTGGTGAGCAGTCTGTTTTCCCTGAACCTGGTGGGGCTGTTCGACCCCCTGGCCCTGCTCTATCGCACCCTGGCCATCGTCTTTTACCCCGCCTTCGGCTACGGGGTGGAAAAGGCCGGGCTGACCTTCTACCGCCTGGGCCCGCCCCTCACCTACGTCAGCGAACCCCTCTATCAATTCTTCAAGGCCACGGTGCTGCCCTTCCGGCCCCTGATCTACCTCCTGCCGATTTTCACCTTAACGCTCTTTGCCCTGGTGGTGGCCGCGGAACGCCTTGACCGGCGCTTCTGGTGCCGGGCCTTCTGTCCCCTGGGGGCCCTTTACGCCCTCATGGCCCGCTTCTCCCGGCTGAGGCGGCGGCCTGCGGCCCTCTGCCCCGACTGCGGCGACTGCACCGATATCTGCAAGATGGCCGCCTTTGCCCCGGGGAAGCCGGCCCGCCACGTAACAGCCGAGTGCCAGCTCTGCCTCCGCTGCCTGGAGGCCTGCCGGGAAGAGGGCCGGGTGAGCTTCACCTGGACCTCCAAAGCGCCCCGGGCGCCTCTGGACTTGGGGAGGCGCCAGGTAATTACCGCGGTGGCCGCGGGGGCCGTGGCCGTGCCCCTGATCCGCCTTGGTTCCCTGGCCCGGCGGCCCGACGAATTTCTTATCCGGCCCCCCGGGGCCCAGAGCGAGGCGGAGGTCCTCACCCGCTGCATCCGCTGCGGCCAGTGCCTGAAGGTTTGCCTGACCAACGGCCTCCAGCCGGTGCTGTGGGAAGCGGGCCTGGAAGGGCTTTACACCCCGCGGCTCATCCCCCGGCTGGGATATTGCTCTTACTCCTGCAATCTGTGCGGCCAGGTGTGCCCCACCGGTGCCATCCCCCATCTCGAACTAAAGGTCAAACAGGCCACCGTCCTGGGGACCGCCTTCATCAACCGCACCCGGTGCATCCCTTACACCGAAGGCGCCGATTGCCTGGTGTGCGAAGAGCATTGCCCCGTCTCCCCCAAGGCCATCACCTTCTCCGAGCAGGAGGTGGTCAATGTCCAGGGGGAACGGGTGAAAATCAAGCTGCCGGTGGTGATCCCGGACCGCTGCATCGGCTGCGGCCACTGCGAACACGTCTGTCCCGTGGGCGGCGCCGCCGCGATTCGGGTGAAGCGGTCCCTGCGGGTGGAGATGTGAGGAGTGAGCAGTTCCTCATGGACTCTTGGCTCACCCGTAAAACATGAAAAGTCCTAATGTAGGACAGCTCCCCCGGCTATCCAGCCGTAGAGTGCGTCTGGGGCGCCGGGCATGGCGGCCACGGGCCGCCCTATAAGCTGGTGGCACAGGCTTTCCAGCCTGTGTAGTACTAATCCGCTTCCCTGGCGCAGGCTAGAAAGCCTGCGCCACCGATTTAAAGAGCTTTTACCGTAATTATGGCAGGCACTGCCCGCCTTACACGGAGCACAACCGCCGGGGCGGCTATTCCACAGAAAACGGAAGACCGAAAACGGTATTATTGCCCCTTGATCTTGGGCAGGTCCGCCAGGGCCTTTTTGATCATCTCGGCCGGGTCGAGTTCGATATCCTTGAGCTGGCCTTCCAGAAACGCGTCATAGGCTGCCAGGTCGAAGTGGCCGTGCCCCGATAAATTAAAGACGATGCACTTGGCCTGGCCGGTCTCCTTGCATACCAGGGCCTCGTCCACCGCCGCCCTGATGGCGTGGGCGGTCTCCGGGGCCGGGACTATCCCCTCGGTTACAGCGAAGAGGCGAGCCGCCTCAAACACCGGGTTCTGGGCATAGGCCCGGGCCTCGATCACCTTGTCGTGCACCAGCTGACACAGGAGCGGGGCGTCGCCGTGGTAGCGCAGGCCCCCGGCGTGGATGCCCGACGGCACGAAGGAGTGTCCCAGGGTGTACATCAGGATCAGGGGGGTGAGGCCGGCGGTGTCTCCGAAGTCATAGGTGTAGGCCCCCTTGGTCAGGGTGGGGCAGGCGGTGGGCTCCACCGCCACAAAACGGATATCCTGGCCCTTCAGTTTGTCCGGGACGAACGGGAAGCAGAACCCCGCAAAATTGCTGCCGCCGCCGACACAGCCGATGAGCACGTCCGGCGACTCCCCGGCCAGAGCCAGCTGCTTTTTGGTCTCCAGCCCCACGATGGTCTGGTGCAGCATGACGTGGTTGAGGACGCTCCCCAGGGCATAGTTGGTGTCGTCGTGGGTGGCCGCGTCCTCCACCGCCTCGGAAATGGCCATGCCCAGGCTCCCGGAGGTCTCCGGGTTCCCCGCCAGGATATTCCGGCCCGCCTGGGTGCGGTCCGTGGGGGAGGGGTAGACGCTGGCCCCCCAGATGTGCATGAGCGACCGGCGGTAGGGTTTCTGATGGTAGCTCACCTTGACCATGTACACGGTACATTCCATGGAGAAAAAGTTGCAGGCCAGGGCCAGGGCGCAGCCCCACTGACCCGCCCCGGTTTCGGTGGCCAGCCGTTTGATGCCCGCCGCCTTGTTGTA
>JAGVPN010000375.1 GCA_020052215.1 Syntrophobacterales bacterium | reverse complement strand
GGAGACTCAAGTTTTCTTGTTGCACAATAATTGCTCCATTTAGCTAATTAATTTAGTTAATTATAGCTTATTTTCGGAGCAATGGCAATAAGCGTAAAGGGGAAAAGGAAAAGCCCTCAAAAAATCGCAGTTTTTATCCCTTTGTCCCTCTTCCCCTTTGCCCCTTTTCCCCCTGTTTATTTAGCCGGCGGATAGCCGCTCCATTTCCGGGCCAGGGTCTCGTCCACTTCCACTTTAAGCGGCGACTTTTCCACAATGGGGATGGTTTGGGGCTTCTCCCCTGCCAGGACGCGCCCAGCCAGGTCGCCCAGGTCTTCCCCCAGGCGGCGGTAATCCAGGGCCACCCACAGGACCGCCCCCTTACCCTGACAAGATGCTTCGGGGAGGCCGCTCACCACCCGGACTTTCATCCCGCGGCCCGCCTCCAGCACCAAAGGGGAGTAGCGCGCCGCGCTGGACGTCGGGGGCAGGTAGATCACCTTCGCCCCCCGCTGCATCAGCCGCTTCAGGCCGTCGCCGTCGGTTCCGGCCGCGGCGCTGGTTTCGGTCAAGGGTTCCACCCCGAAGCGCCGCGCCTCGGTCTCGAAGCGTCGGGCCAGATTCACCGCCACCCCGTCCGTGGGATCATAGAGCAGGCCCCAGGCGCCCTTCCCCAAAAGACTGACGCCGTGCTGCAAGGCCGCGGCCAGGGGCGCCGGGGAGGCAATGCCGGTGACGTTCTCCTGGTGAATCTCGGGATGGGCCGGGTCATAGGCCGCGCCGGTAAAAAAGGGGTTGGCCACCAGGGCGAAGACCACCGGAATCTGTTTGACCACCGGAGCCGCCAACAGGAGCGCCGGGGTGCCCAGGACCACCAGGAGCCGGGGGTTGGTCTCTCGTACCCGGCGCAAGGTTGCCCGGCCCTGGGGCCCGAACTCCGGGACGCAGACCACTTCCACGGGGCCCGCCTTAAGCCTGGCCTTAAATCCGGCCACCGCCTGGCGCAACCTGGGCGAATCCGGGGAGCAGAAGATGACGATGGGCTTGGAGGACTCCGGTCCACTGCCACAAGCGGCCAGCAAGGACAAACTGAGGCATAGGAGCAAGAGTTTTCCAGTAGAAAAGACCAAAGGCATATTTATGAGTGCGGTTCTGAATTCAGTATGGGAAAAAACCGGGGCCTCAAAGCTTTAGCGCGGTTGGGCAATGGCACTCTTCCCACTACTTTTTGAAGCGCAAAGAACCGTCAGGCGCAAAGTCAAACATCGGCCCCCAAGTTACTTCCCAGTAATAGCCATCCAGGTCGGCGAAATACCCACTAAAACCACCCCAGAAAGTTTCTTGCGGGGTTTTGACAATAGAGGCGCCGGCAGTCTGGGCTTCCTCGAAAATGGCCACTATTTCATCCTGACTTCGGGCGTTGTAGGCCAAAGTGATGCCACAAAAACCACTGCGGCCGGGAGACAATTTTGGCGAGATATCTTCGGCCAATTTATCGATGGGATAGAGTGTTAGCCAAGCGCCGGGCAGCTCGAAAAACGAGATCCCTTCGTACTCGGAGTTGGGGCTAATACCGAAAATAGTCTTGTAGAACCTGGTGGATTTCGCCAGATCCGTGACCCCGAGAGTGATAACGGTCATGCGGGGAATGGTCATTTGCGCCTTCTTCGAGGTGCGATCAGCAATGCCCGACAAGGCGCTCCTTTATGAGCGCCGCCGCCTGAAAGACCGCTTCCGCCCTAAATACCTGTATTTTCAACCAAAAAACTGAAACTGTCTTTAATAGATCAACTTGCCGATGCGGTCCCAGCGCACCCGGAAGTCATTGCTGTTCCAGGAAAGATGGGAAATGAGGCCTTTCGCCCCCCCGGCCAGGGCCTGAAAGAAGGGCTCGCCGGAAGCTCCCTGCCAGGAAAAATACATGATAAACGCCTTGCCCCGGAAGGCGTTCATGGGCACGAAGCCCCAAAACCGGCTGTCGTAACTGTGGTCCCGGTTGTCCCCCAAGACGAAATACGAGTTGGCCGGCACCACCACCGGGCCCAGGTTGTCCCGGGCCGGTTCGATGGGGCTTTGCGGAGGCGGGATAACCATGGGATCGTCAAAGACCGCCTCGGGGGTCTTAAACAACTTGCCGTTGATCATAACTTGCTTGTTGATGATCTGGATGCGGTCGCCGGGCAGGCCGATCACCCGCTTGATGTAGTCCTTGGAGGGGTCCTGGGGATAGATGAAGACCACCACGTCCCCGCGTTGAGGCGTGCCGATGGGAATCAAGACCTTGTTGGTCAACGGGTTGCGGATGCCGTAGCTAAATTTGTTCACCAGGAGATAGTCACCGATGAGTAAGGTCGGCTGCATGGAGCCGGAGGGGATGGAGAAGGCCTGCACCAAAAAGGCCCGGATCACCAGGGCCAGGATCAGGGCGATGAACAAGGCTTCCCCGTATTCTCGCCAGAAAGGCTTCTTCTGAGAAACGGGTCGCGCGCCGGTGTATCTGGAGGTCATGGATAGCATAGTTGAGTTTTTTCTAAGGGACAGGCTGCGATGGACAGCTCGCCCGTAGCAGCAGCCCTAATCCACCGGCTGGAATTGGTCTTGGGAGGCGCCGCAGATGGGACAGACCCATTCCGGGGGGAGTTTGTCAAAAGGGGTGTTGGGGGGAACATGGTTGTCCGGATCACCCTGGGCCGGGTCATAGATGTAACCACAGATCTGACACTGATATTGTTTCATGACTTTCTCCTTGGCTCAAAGGCTTGATTGCGGACCAGACCCCGAATCAGGTCAGGCCCCGCGGCAAACGAATCCAGGTAATAGTTGGCGGTCAACCCGGGGTTGCGGTAGGCCACGAAGGGCACGCCGGCATTGGCGGCGAAGTGCTCATCCACCCGGGAATCGCCGATGTAAATGGCTTCCAGGGGAGACAGGCCAAAGTGCTCCAGGATGCGCACAAACGATTCCGGATGCGGTTTGGGGCGGGTGACATCTACGGCGCTCACCACCAGGTCGAAGTCGTCCGCCAACCCGTGGTAGGCGAGGACGGCCCGGGTGGTGGTGGTGCGGTTGGTGGCCAGGGCCAGGTAGCAGCCGGGGCGCAAGAATCGGAGAAACTCCCTGAGATGCGGTTCCTCCACCATCATCGAGATAAAGGGGCTGTAATCGAAACTGCGGGCGAATTTCAACACACCCTCCAGATCGGGGTAGCCCGGAAAGAGGTGCTCCAGTGATTCCCCCACGGTATGGCTGTGAATGAAGTCCACAGCCTCGGGGCTCAGGGGGGGCCGGTCGAAGTGGGCCAGAATGGCATTGTAGAAGGCGATGTTGGCCTGTTGGGAATCGAACAGGACCCCGTCGCAATCAAAGGCTACCAGCTTGATCAAGTCGTCGATCCAATGGGGGCGGCTAAACCTTTTGGCCCGGCGGGGTCATCACCCGGGGCCGGGAGCCGCCGGAATATTTTTTAAATATAATATATTATCAGATTCTTCTCAATTATCAATGCCTAACGCGAAAAATGGGGCAGGTCCCGGGGCGGCGCAATCTGAACGCGACTGCCGCCTGGGTTCCCGGGACGGTTTTATCCTTGATTTCCTGGCCAGATTCTCCCAGAATTATAACTTATGATGACTAACGCCGTGAGCCTCCACCTGGCGGCCGTCCGGGAGCTTCTGCCCTCCCATGAGGTTGACGCCCTCCTGGTTTCAGGTCCAGAAAACCGCCGTTATCTCAGCGGGTTTACCGCCTCCGACCCCGACTGGGGCATGCTGCTGATCAGCCCGGAGGCGGCCCTGCTGCTCACCGATTTCCGCTACCAGGCCTGGGCACAACAGGAAGTCCCGGATTTTGAGGTCCTGATCTACAAGGTTGACCTGGGGGAAACCCTGGGCGAGCTCCTCCAGGGCCTCAAGGTGCGGCGTCTGGGTTTTGAAGCGGCGAACCTCACTTTCCGGCAGCACCAGCGCCTGACCCAGGCCGTGGCCGACGCCGGGATCGAGGTGACTTGGCAGCCCCTGGAAGGGCTGGTGGAGGGCCTGCGCCAGATCAAGACCGGGGCCGAGCTGGCCGTCATGCGGCGGGCCTTGACTTTGACCGAAACCGTGATGCGCCAGGTGGCCGGGGAACTCGCCCCGGGCCAGACCGAGCGCCAGGTGGCCTGGGAGATCGAAAAGCGCCTCCGGGAAGGCGGGGCCGAGGGCCTGGCCTTTCCCCCCATCGTGGCCGCGGGCCCCAACAGCGCCCGGCCCCATCACCACCCCGGGGACTATCCCCTCAAGGCCGGGGAGCCTATCATCATCGACATGGGGGCCAAAATCGACGGCTACTGCGCCGACCTGACCCGCACCTTTATTATCGGCCCTGCCGATGACCATTTCCGGAAGATTTACTCCCTGGTGCGCCAGGCCCAGGCCCGGGCCGAGGCCGGACTCAAGGCCGGCATGGACAGCCTGGCGGGCGATGGACTGGCCCGGGAGGTGATCGCCGCCGCGGGTTATGGCGAGGCTTTTGGCCACTCCCTGGGACATGGGGTGGGGCTGGCGGTGCATGAGACCCCCAACCTGAGCCCGTCCGAGGCCAGGAGAGGCGTGCTCCCGGCCGGGTGCGTGCTCACCGTGGAGCCGGGCATCTACCTCACCGGCTGGGGCGGCGTCCGCCTGGAGGACATGGTGCTGCTCCACCCCCAGGGCGCCGAGGTTTTGAATCAACCCGGATATTTTTATGAGTGGGATTAAAAAAAAGGGGGAAAAGGGGGAAAAGGGGAAAAGGCGAAAGGGGGAAAAACCTGGACTTTATTTCTCGTTCCCAAGCTCCTGCTTGGGAACGGAATTATGCCCCAAGCTCTGCTTGGGACCTCTATATTTTATGTGCAACCTCCCCAAAATGTGCAAATTTTTCGGCAAGAGGGAACTTGGCAAGTGGTTCCCAAGCAGGAGCTTGGGAACCAGGATGAAGATTCTTTATTGAAGAGAGTGGGGGAGAGCATCGACCCCCCTCCCAAAGCCACTTTTCATCCGGTCTATCCTGGCGGCTTGCCGGTCAGACCAAACTTTGCCATAGTATCCATCCAGTGCCGGTTGGCGTGCTCCCGGAAGGCCTCTGGCCCGCCTGGGAAAAGGTCTCGTTTTAATTCCGCCTGCACCTCCGGCGTGATCCGTCCCTGGCGGATGAGCTGCTCCCCAGCCTGGCGCACCAGATTGTAATACCAGACGAACGTTTCTTGATATTGTTCATGGCTCAAGCTCTCAGCCGCGGGCCGCAGGATTTCCCCCAGGTAACGCCAGCCCAGCTTTTGGGCGAAAAACTGGAAATATTGCACCAGCGTCGCAAAATGGTCAAATTCCGGAAAGCCGCAGGGGGAAACCAGCAGCATGGCTCGGTCCCGGGGGTAGCGGTCCGGGTGGGCGCTCCGCCCCGGATGGCCGGGATCTTCCACCAGCCACGGTTCACAGGTGGGCAGGGTGCGGTCAATGAAGTTCTTCATCAGGCCGGACATGTTATAGTGATAAAGCGGGGTTCCGAAGACCAGCAGGTCGGCCTGCACAAACCTTTCCAAGACCGCGCCCATGTCATCTTGCTGCACACATTTTCCGGGGGTCTTAACCCAGCACAGGAAGCAGCCCAGACAAGGCTTGATCTGCAAATGGCCCAGATGCACCAATTCAGTGGTGGCGCCTGCGGCGCGCATGCCCTCCAACAGCGGGCCCAGGATATGATCGGTGCTGCTCTTTTCCTTGCGGGGTGAGCCATTGATGGCCATTACGTGCATGAACATCTCCTGGAGTCATGGTTAGAGTGGATGTCAGAATGCTCTTGTGGCCGACATGATAGCATAAGTTTCCCTGAGAAAACAATTAAGGCCCCCTGCATACCCCTCCCTCTAATGGTGCGTCAGGAGAAGATGCGAAGCCACATGCAGATGCTACCACAGGAGAACGGCAACTCGATGGCAGTAGAAATCTTGCTTTGAGAAGGGTATTCAAAATAAGCGGATCACTCACCACTATATGCCCTTATCATCAAACTCGGAAAAATTCCAGATATGATCTGAATAACGACATTGACCTTCTGTGGGGGGATTTCCAGAATTATTTATTTTCCGATGATATTATGCCGTGATGGAGAGGTTGTCTGGTCAAATCCCGAACCATTGCACCCGAGGCAAAGGTGGGCATTCTTCTCCCCCCTTTTTCCCTTTTCGCCTCTTCGCCTTTTCCCCTCTTACTTATCCCGGGCCTGGATGTCGCAGACCATGACCATCAGGTCGCTGCTGTTGCCGGCCGGGTCCTTGACCAGGTCTTCAAACACCGCTTTGACGGAAAACCCGGCCTTTTTGAAGGCGTTGAAAGCTCCCAGCGCCTGGAGGTGAATCTCGGCGATCAGCTTTTCCAGGCCGAATTCCCCGGCCAGTTCGACGATCTCATTGATCAGCAGGGTGCCCAGGCCCCGGCTCTGGTAATCCGGCGAGACCACCACCCGCACATTGCCCAGATGGCGCTTCCACCCCACCTGGCGCATGTGGAGGGTGATATCCCCCACGATGCGGCCGTCGGCTTCCGCTACCAGGGGAAAGACCCGGCGATAGTCGATGTGGTTCACCCAGTGATCGATGACGGCCGGGTCCCGCACGTCACTGCGCAGGAAGCTCAATTCCTTGGCCTCGAGACCCTGGAAGAATTTCAGCAGCATCTCCCGGTCTTCCTTGACCAAGGGCCGCAGCTTGACCCGGGTGCCGTCTTTCAACACCCCCTCTTTTTGGTAAGCCATTCTCTCGTCCCCTTTTGGTGAAAAAGCTATCAGCTATCAGCAGTCAGCTATCAGCCAAAAACTAAAAACCAAAAACCAAAAACTTGCTCCTAAGTCCCCAGGGCCAGGCGCTCCGCCAGATAAGGGGGCAGCCCGGCAGCCAGGATGCGGCGTTGGGCCCCGCTCACATCATAAGGGGCGGACTTGAACTGAATGGAGAAATCCTCATCGTCGAAGATGGCGTAGGCCGCTTCGGGGTTGCCGTCCCGGGGCTGGCCCACGCTGCCTGGGTTGATGAGGTAGTGTTCCTCCGGGGATAACTGCATCGGGGCGGGGGAAATCTGGCGCAGGGCCACCTTGCCCCGAATATCCCGGTACCACAACGCCCGCCGGTGGGTGTGGCCGAAGAAGCACACCCGCAGATCAGAGTGTTTGTACATGTCATTGAGGACGCGTTTGCCCTGGAAGTGGTAAGCGATGTAGGCGTCGGGGTTGGCGGGGGTGCCGTGGCAGGCCAGAAAGGATCCCGGCAGCTTCCTGAGCAAGGGCAGGCCTTGCAGAAATTTTAGGAATTCCGGGCGGAGCTGCTGCCGGCACCACGTCAAGGCCTGGTGGGCGATGATATTAAAATGTTGGGCCCGTTCGGGATCGAGCAGGGCCAGGTCATGGTTCCCGGCCAGATTCCAGACGTGGCGGCCCTGGACCAGTTCCAGGCACTCATTGGGGCTGGCATTGTAGCCCACCAGGTCGCCCAGATTCAGGATGGCGTCTACCCCCTCCTGGCCGATCCGGGCCAAGACGCTGTCCAGGGCTTCCCGATTGCTGTGAATATCAGCGATAACCGCGACCCGCATCAGAGATTTCCGGTTTGCGGAGCTTTAGGGGGCGGCGCCCATGTTGCCGCGGCGCTCCCAGGTCCGATTATTTTGGCGCAAATTAAGAGATATTTAAAGAGATTTTATATCATAACCGACCGCAATGTAACGACAAGGGCCTCAAAAGATTATTTAATAACCCAAAACCGGAAACGGTGAACCGGAAAACAGCCCGCCCGCCCTTCCTTGACTTTTACGGGGATTTTGTTACTTTCTGGCCACCATGGAACCCGGCGATATTGTCGAATTCTTCGAAGATAAGCGCATTTTTTTAGGCGTTGTCCTGGAACTGAAAGGCGAGCGGCTCCATGTGCTTACCCAGACCAGCCGGGAGATGACCCTGACCCCCAAGCGGGTCCTCCACGTGGGCCCCCGCCTG
>JAGVPN010000377.1 GCA_020052215.1 Syntrophobacterales bacterium | reverse complement strand
GTGAGGTGCCGGGAATAGTTCTCGATGCCGTGGCAGTAGCCCAGTTCCTTCATCATCTCCAGGTCGAAGCGGGTGCGCTCCTCCAGGCGCTGGGCCTCCAGGAGTTTTTCATGAGCGCGGAACCATCTCAGCCTCTCGTCCAGTTCCATCTCGATAGCGGCCATGGCCTGGCGGCGCACCAGGTCCGTGGTGACGTAGTGGGAGGCGGGGTAGACCATCAGGCGTTTGAGCTGCCGCAAGGTCTGACCGCGCAAAGGGTCGATCTCCCGGATGGCCTCCACCGTGTCGCCCCAAAACTCCACCCGGATGGCCCGGTCCTCTTCGTAGGCCGGAAAAATCTCCACCCGATCGCCCCGCACCCGGAAGGTTCCCCGGTGAAAATCGATATCGTTGCGCTCGTACAACATCTCCACCAGCTTCTTTAACACCTCCCGGCGGTCCATCACCGCGCCCTCCTCCAGTAGGAGGAGCATGCCGTGGTAGGCCTCGGGGGAGCCCAAACCGTAGATGCAGGACACCGAGGCCACGATGATCACGTCCTGGCGGTCGAACAGGGAGCGGGTGGCGGAGTGGCGCATCCGGTCAATGGCTTCATTGATGGAAGAGTCTTTCTCGATATAGAGGTCGGCCTGGGGGACGTAGGCTTCGGGCTGATAATAATCGTAGTAGCTGACGAAATACTCCACTGCGTTGTCCGGGAAAAATTCCTGGAACTCGCCGAAGAGCTGGGCCGCCAGGGTCTTGTTGGGGGCCAGAACCAAAGTGGGCCGGTTGAGGCGATTCACGGCGTTGGCGATGGTAAAGGTCTTGCCGGACCCGGTGACCCCCAACAGCACCTGGTGGGGATACCCGGCCCGGACCCCCGCCGCCAGCTGCCGGATGGCCTGGGGCTGGTCGCCCTTGGGCTGAAAGGTGGTAACCAGCTTAAAGCTATCCACGGGGAAACCTGGCAGCCGGTAATTTAGCGAAGTTGTTAAGGGAAGATCGCAGGGTCATTTGGATCATTATAGCTTATCGCCCGGCGGAGAGGTATAGCTGAGGCCGCCGGAGTTGACGGTAATCCAGGGCGACGAACGAACAGGGCGGAGCCGGCATCAGCATAGACCCGGAGCCATCCGGGGTGAGAGGCGATAAAGCCGCAGGCCTTGGACCGGGGGGCCAGCAAGATCAAGTCGGGAGGGTAGTCTTCCAGGAATTGGCGGCTATTCCCCACCTGGTTGATAAAGTTGAAGTACAGGGCCGCGACCCCGGGAGGGTAAACCGTCTCATAGCGCCCGTCCAGGGCCACCCGGCACTGGGGGTAGAGGGTCCAGATGAGGTATTCGCCCCAGCCGAACTCGGTGAGCAGCTTGCCCGAAACGCGGTGGGAGCGCAGATACGCCACCGCCCCCACCGGGTAGTATTGCCCGGGGACGTCGCCAGCCTCGGGGAGGGGCGGGGTATCCAGGTGCAAAGGCTGCTTGCTGAGGAACTGGTAGGCGGGGGACAGGGCGGTGAGGGCCAGGATAAGGGCCAGGATTGGCCGCAGCCGGGAGGACCCCGAAACCCGGGCCGGGGGCCGGGTTTCCAGATATTTGCTCAGCCGCGCCGGGAGATAAGCGCCCACCAGGAGGAGGAAGAAGGTCAGGTGGCGCAGGTGGTTCAGGCCGAGATAAAGGACCAGGACCAAGGAGAGGGTTGGGGATAGTTCCCGCCAGCGGGTCCGCACCGCCAGAAAGCCGGCGAAGCTGATGAGGCCAAGGGTGTAGGCCAGTTCAAAGGGGCCGATGTGGCTTTGCTGGTAGGCGGCCCATAAGGAGGCCCATTCCGTAATTTCCGGACGGGGCATGGAGACCGCGATCCAGAGATAATGCCAGTATTCCCAGCCATAGGGATTGGCCAGGGTAACCAGACCGGAGAGCAGCAGGACGCGGAGATAAGGCCGGAATGGCCGCCGGGAAAGCGCTTCTCCCAGGGCATAAAGGCCGATGAGCCCCAGTCCGGAGAGAAAGCCGCCGTGCAGGTTGCACCAGAGCGCCTGCAGGGGCACCAACAGCCAAAGGCCCCGCCAGCGCTGATTGAGCCTGGCGTTTTCCAGCAGGTAAACGCTGGTGGCAAAGAAACAGTAGGTGAATATCTGGGCCCGGACCGGGGAAAAACCGATCACCGGGAAGAGCTGAATGAGAAACAGGACCAGGGCGGCGCTAACCAAGGAGGCGCCCCGTTGCCTGGCAGTCAGGTAAACCATGGCGACGGTGGCCAGACCCACGGCATACTTGAGGAACTGCAGGCCTGCCCCGCCCAGGGCCTGATAGAGCGGGTAGAACAGCACCCCGGTGAGCCATTCGTGATAGACCCACAATGGCAGGGTGGGTACGTAGGAGAAGACATCCCGATAAGGGAAGGCGCCGGTCTCCCAGAAGAGCCGGCCAAAGGCCAGATAACCCCACAGGTCCGGGTCCGCCTTGGTCTTGGCCATGGCGTTGAGGAGGACGGCCAGGACCACCAGGCCCAAGGCCCCCTCCAGGAGACGGGGCCCGGCGAGCTTGCCTAACTTTTCACCTTCCACAAGGTCCCCTGGGGCTGGCCGCGTTTGGGCTGAAAGGAGGTGACTGATACCGAGTTGCGTTCAAAGAGCGCCAGCACAGGCTGGAAAGCCTGTGCCACCCATTGACTGCCAATTGGTATGAGTGGAAACGGTCAGCCCTATATAATAGATCGGCACAGTTGCATAAAAAAATAGGGGGGGAAATCATTTTTTGCAGGGAAGAGCTAAACCACGGGGCGGTGCGCTCACCGCCTCTATGGTGGACTTTCACGGTAAATAGTAAAGATATTCTCAGCCCTTAACCTTCCAGATCGTCCCTTGCGGCGTATCTTCCAGGAGGATATCCAAGTCGGTAAGTTGCTTACGGATGGCGTCGGCCCGGGGCCAATTTTTTTGTAAGCGTGCCTGGGTGCGCTCTTCAATGAGACGCTGGATTTCTTCGGGAGAGATGGCCAGGTCCGCGGCCTTCTGCCGCAGGGAGGCGACCATGGCCTGGGGGTCGGCCTGGAGGAGGTTCAGCACCCGGCCCAGGTCCTTCAGTTCATTGTAAACCTCCTGGAGAATAGTGAGGTAGCCCGGGTCGGCGGAGGGCGCCTCCAGGAGACGGTTGAGCAGGCGCACGGTTTCGAACAGGTAGCCCAGGGCCTGGGCGGTGTTGAGGTCGTCATCCAGGGCCGCGTCGAACCGGGCCCGCAGCGACCCGAACCGGTGGAATTCCTCCAGGGTCAGGTTGTGGGGATAGGTGTCCACGGGGTACTGGGGTTTCAGGTCGGGGTTGTGCCGGAGCAGGTCTTGAATCCGGGCCAGGCAGGTATAGAGGCGCAGCAGGGCGGTCTCGGCTTCGGCCAGGGCCGCGTCCGAGAAATCCAGGGGGCTGCGGTAGTGGCAGTTGATCAGGAAGAAACGCACCACCTCCGCGGGAAAGCGGGCCAAAACCTCCTTCACCGTGAAGAAATTTCCCAAAGACTTGGACATCTTTTCGGCGTTGATGGTGAGGAGGCCGTGGTGCAGCCAAAAGCGGGCAAACGGTTTCCCCGTAGCCGCCTCGGACTGGGCCAATTCGTTTTCATGGTGGGGAAAAACCAGGTCCTGGCCGCCGCCGTGCAGGTCGAAGGTCTCCCCCAGGTACTGCATGCTCATGGCGGAGCACTCGATGTGCCAGCCCGGCCGCCCGGGACCCCAGGGACTGTCCCAGGCCGGTTCCCCGGGCTTGGAGGCCTTCCACAGGACGAAATCCAGGGGATCCTCTTTGTCGGGGTCCACCTCGATCCGGGCCCCGGCCTCCATATCCTCCGGTTTCTGTCCCGAGAGCTTGCCGTATCCCGGAAAGCGGCGCACCCGGAAGAAGACGTCGCCGCCCCCGCCGGGATTAGGGCAATAGGCAAAGCCCAGGTCCTCCAGCCGCCGGATGAGGTCGAGGATTTGGGGGATATGCTCCGTGGCCTTGGGCTCGATTTGGGCCGGCGGCACTCCCAGGGCGGTCATGTCCTCCTGGAAGGAGGCGATGTAGCGCTCGGCTACCTCCTTCCAGTCCACCCCCGTCTCCTGGGCCCGGCGCAGGATCTTGTCGTCGATGTCGGTAAAATTGCGCACCCAGGTGACCGTGAGCCCCCGGCGCCGGAGATAGCGCACCAGGACCTCAAAGGCTACGCAGGAGCGGGCATGGCCCAGGTGGCAATCGTCGTAAACCGTCACCCCGCAGGCGTAGAGACCCACTTTTCCGGGGGTGAGGGGCTTGAAGGTTTCTTTGCGTCTGCTTAAGGTATTATAGAGTTGCATAGGAAAAAGGGGTTGACAAGGTCGGGAATTTAGGCGAAGTCAATCCCCTAAAAAGCCGCCGGTTCAGGCAGGCAGCAAGGGGGATGTGATGTCCGAAGTCATCAGTCAAGTCACCAAAAATGCCCGGGAAACGGTTTTCCTTTCCCTGTCCGAGTTTAAAGGTCACCGCCTCATAGATATTCGGGTCCACGTGCCGGGAGACCAGGAAGGGGACTGGGTGCCCACTCGCAAAGGCGTGTCCCTGGCGGTGGGACTCTATCCGGCCTTCAAGCAGGCCCTGGCCCAACTGGAAGCAGCCCTGATTCAACAGGGTATCCTGGACCCGGAAGACCTGGAATCTGCCGACTAAACCCTTAGGATTCATAACTATACTTAATCCAGTGCCCCGATGCAACGAAAAGGACGGGGGTGATGGCCGGCCGGGGCTCCAACCTGCCATGAGCCCTGACGCCAAATTTCCTTTACAACGGCCAGTTCTTCGGGTTAGCCTCAGAGGGCCAGTTTGGCGAGCACGCCAGTAAACTCAGGAGAGACCGATGCGCCGCACCGGCTATGTTTATGACCAACGCTACCTGTTGCATGATCCGGGCGCCTGGCATCCGGAACGCCCGGACCGGCTGAAGGCTTTACATCGCGCCCTGGAGTCCGGCGACCTGCTGGAATTGTTGGTGCGCCTCGAACCAGACTACGCCCCGCTTGCCTGGGTGGAGCGCCTGCATACCCCGGACTATATCAAACGGTTCAAAGCGGCCTGCGAACAGGGCCGAGATATCTTTATGGTGGCTGACTGCGGCATCTGCCGGGCATCCTTTCAGACGGCCCTGCTGGCCGTGGGCGGGGTAATGCTGGCGGTGGAGGCGGTCATGGGGGGGCAGGTGGACAACGCCTTCTGCGCCGTGAGGCCGCCGGGGCATCACGCCGAGCGGGACCGGGCCATGGGTTTCTGCTTTTTCAATAACGTGGCCCTGGGCGCGGTGTACGCCCTGGAGCACTTCGGCTTGGAACGGGTGGCCATCATCGACTGGGACGTCCACCACGGCAACGGCACCCAGCACCTGTTCGAGGCGGACCCCCGGGTGTTCTACGTGTCGCTGCATGAGGACCCCCAGCATTGCTACCCCGGCACCGGCTACCGCCGGGAAGAGGGTAAGGGCGCCGGCCTTGGTTTCACCCTGAACCTGCCCTTGCCGCCCCACAGCGATGACAGCGACTACCTGATCGCTTTAAAAAAAGAAGCGCTGCCCCGGTTAAGACAATTCGCCCCGCAGTTCGTGTTTATTTCCGCGGGGTTCGACGCGCACCTCAACGACCCCCTGGCGCATATGAACCTGAGCCGGGAGGCGTACCGGGAAATGGGCCAGTTGTTGCTGGATTTGGCCCTGGAAACTGCTGAGGGCCGGCTGGTCACGGTGCTGGAAGGGGGGTATAACCTGGAGGTCCTGGAAGAGTGCGTCGAGGATCACCTCAGGCTGCTGATGGGCATACCGTACGACCACTTTTAAGGGGATGGGCGGGAGCCGGGAAATCGCTGGCCGCGGTTCTCTCGCCCGTACTGCTCAACCACCCCATTAAGCTTTTTCCGTTATGGGAAGCCTTATAATCCCCCCTGCCCCCCTTTAAAAAAGGGGGTGAACTACCAGGAATTGCTGTTAAAGTCCCCCTTTGATAAAGGGGGATTTAGGGGGATTTAAGAACCTCCAAGCGGAAGGAATTTATGGCAAACGCGATAGATAATTGCATGCGGTTGTTCCCCCCCCCCCCCCCGCTACCCAATCTCACCTTTACCCACAAGTCAGGAAGAAGTTGATTTAGGGTAGTCCAGCCTGGCGGCCACAGGCCACCCCCCAAAATCCAAATGATAAACCGTCGGTAGGCCTAGTCTCCGGGTGCGATGTGGCCATAAGCTCATGGTGCGTAGGACGCACCCTACGCAAAACTTTTCGTAACAAGCAGCCTTTGGTGGCACAGGCTGGAAGGCCTGTGCCACCCTTTGATTGCGAATTGGTATTAGGTGAGGCCTTTCGCCAGGGCCCGGATAATCGCTTTTCCCACTCTCTCCACCGCGACGATCAGGCCCCCGGGCCGGGGTTGCAGAGGCGCATGCCTTCAGGACATGGGCGGGGACCTAAAGCTTTTGGCAGGGAAAATTCAGGGATTTCTCACCTGGAGATTCAGGGAATTCCTAATTCTCTTTTGGTGTAATCGTGGCACATTATAGGTGCAGACCAGATAGGGTGGGCAAGGTTTATCCTAACCGGAGAGGATGATAATCCCATGGATCAGACGAAATCTTACCAGGGGGAACTGGCTACCGGGGTCCCCATCGAAGTCAGACCCAAGGACGGAAACGCCAGCAATGCCTGGGTTACCCGGCTGATTATGGTCACGCTGCAGGTAATTGTCGCGGTCTCCATATTCCAGTTGCTCAGGGACATGGTCTTTCCTCAGGGAAGCGGCCGTAGTGCGAATATCTTCCTGAGTATTATGGGTTGCACCCTGGCGACCATTTGCGCCTACCTGCTGTTGTTGAAGTACCAGACGCTCATCCAACAATTCAGCCACCAAAACGTCCAGTTGGGGGAAAGGCTCGGGGCCCGGACCTTTGCCCTGGAAAAGGCCAACGAAGAGATGCGCCTGGAAATCGCCGAAAGGGGGCGGGTGGAGAAGGCCTTGATGGAAAGTGAGTCCCGGTTCCGCACCATCATTCGGGAAGCCGCCCTGGGCATTGCCCTCATTGACAAGCAAGGCCGGGTGATTGAAGGAAACCCGGCGCTTCTGGCCATGTTGGGTTATGCTCCCGAAGAATTGCGGGGGATGGAGTTCACCCGGATCAACCATCCGGAGAATGCCGAATCGAGTTGGCAGAATTTTCAGCAACTGCTCACGGGAAAGCAGGATATCTGCCGGGTGGAAACCCGCTATATCCGCAAAGACGGCTGGATCGGCTGGGGGCGGCAATCCATCTCCCTGGTGCGGGAGGCGGGAGGCACACCCCAATTTGCCATTGCCTTGTTCGAGGACATTACGGATCGACGGGAGAGCGAGGATAAGATTCGCACCTACCAGGAACAGCTGCAATCCCTGGCCTCAGAGCTGTCGATCACCGAAGAACGGGAACGGCGGCGTTTGGCCACGGTGCTCCACGATCATATCGCCCAGTTGCTGGTGGTGGCCAAGGGCAAGTTCGAGAAGATCCAGGAATCGACGTTTTATCGCAGTCTTGCCCATCCCATGGAAGAAATCCGGCGGCTGATCGAGGAATCGATCCGCTACACGCGGTCGTTGGTCTTCGAACTCAGCCCCCCCATCCTCTATGACCTGGGGTTCGAGCCCGCCATGGAATGGCTGGCGGAGCATATGGAGCAGCAGTATGGCCTGGTGGTGACCGTGGAGGACGACGACCTTCCCAAACCGCTGGATAATGAAACCCGGGTGCTCCTGTTCAGGGCGGTGCGGGAGTTGCTGTTCAACGTGCTCAAGCACGCCCAGGCGAGTTGCGCCAGGGTGTGCATGCGCAGGGAAGGCGAGCAGTTGCGGGTAATCGTCGAGGATAACGGCGTCGGCTTTGCTCCAGACCAGCTCGGCCCCTCGGCCGGTAAAATAGAAGGTTTCGGGCTCTTCAGCATCCGGGAGCGCCTGAACTATTTCGGCGGCCGGATGGAGATCGAGTCGACCCCCGGGGAGGTCACCCGGGTCATTCTGAGCTTACCTTTGCGGCCAGACCAGAAAAAGCGGGCCAGCCGCCGGGCGGCCCCAACCTGCGTCAAAGCAATCCCCCCGGCTGCGGCCTCAACGGTGGTATTCCTCCCGCCGGCAAAACCCCGGCCACCCTCCTCGGCCGCGGTCAATTAGACTGGCCCGGCTGGCGCCCTTTGCGGCGCCGACCGCGGCTCTGATTTTCTCCCGGGCGCCAGCCTAACCGCCGCGATCCCCTGGGGTGGGACTGCCGCCCAGAGTTCGGCTTGGCAAGGGGCCGGCGTTCCCTGCCCCGATACCCTGCCCGCAAGCCGATTTTGTCTTTTTCCCCAAATACAGTATGATGATTACCGGAGAAGAACTGCGTTGGGGTGGCAGTTCCTTGGCGAACTTTTCTCACAAAAAGTTTGACATAATTAAAGTTATATGGTGGTTATCAGATGAACGGGGAACTGCCATGAGCATCAAGGTTTTGATTGCCGACGATCACCAGATCATGCGAGAGGGGCTCCGGGCCATGCTGGAAAAGGAGCACGACATCCAGGTGTTGGGAGAAGCCGAGGATGGCCGGATGATCCAGCGGCTGGCCCAAGAACTGCGTCCGGATGTGATCATCATGGACGTGGCGATGCCGGATTTAAACGGCATCGAGGCTACCCGGCAGATTGTCGCCGAGCTGCCCGGGGTCAAGATCATCGCCCTGTCCATGCATGACGATAGACGTTTTGTTTTGAATATGCTTAAGGCCGGGGCGGCTGGTTACATGCTCAAAGATTGCGCTTTCAAGGAACTGTCCAAGGCCATCCGGGTGGTGATGTCTCATAAAACTTACCTGAGTCATGAAGTGGCGGACATCGTGCTGAAAGACTTCCTGTACTCGGTCAGCCCCAGAGAATCATCAGTTTTTCAGCTGCTGTCACCCAGAGAGCGCGAAGTGCTGCAGCTCATTGCGGAAGGAAAAACTTCCGCCCTCATCGCCGACAGCCTGCATATCAGCATCAAAACGGTGGAAACCCATCGCCAACAAATCATGATTAAATTGAAGATCAGGAGTGTTGCCGAGCTTACCAAATACGCCATCCGCGAAGGATTGACCTCTGCATAAGCTGTAGCCGTACCTGTCTGATTCGGTAGCCGTGGCGCCAAACTGAGTGTCGCACCGGCCTGAACCGACGCCGCGGAGTTATTGCCGCAGCCCCCCGGCGGGGCCCCGTTTGGCCGGCATCTAGACTGAGTTCCTCGAGAAACTTCACCAACCAAGCCTTCATGGGTGAACGGCCGGATGGGGCATGGTCTCGCCAAAACCCGGCTGCCGCGGTGAGTCACCCAGGCAGGCTGCTATGGTCAGGCTGAGTCCGGTGGTTAATCAAGGCAAATTAAGTAAAAACGAACCCGGATATCAGGAGTTCTCCCCATTGCAATAATTACCTGCCGTCATAAAATATTAAAAAATCAACGTGAAGCCTATGATTGGGCGAGGGACTCGCAGGCCCATACGCCATGGTCACCCTTCGTCAACCGCCCGGGAGCATGAACCTGGGAACCAAGAAGGAATCAGCCATTTCTCAGGACCCGCAGGTAACTCATGAATCTTAAAGGCGAGGAAGACCGGGCGTCGGCTGGATTAGCTCCGGGTGCGGCAGACAGGGATTATCGGGACCTCTTCGCCTTAGCCCCTGATGCCTACCTGGTAACCGACGGCCAGACTATCATTGCCGAGAGCAACCAGGCTGCCGCGGCCATGCTGAAGATGGACCGGGGTTGCCTGCAAGGCAAACCCTTGACGCACTTTGTGGCGGAAGCCGACCGCCCGGCCTTTCATGTCAACCTGATCCAGATCCGGGAGGGCGGGGAAAAACGCAACTGGGAATTCCGCCTGCAATCGGGGCAAGACGCGCCTTTTCCGGTGTCCGCCAATGTCAGCGCCCAAACCGACCACCGGGATCAACTGGTGAGGGTGCTGTGGCTGCTCAGGGACGTCAGCGAAGGCAAGGCGGAAGCAGACCGCCTGAAATCGCTGCTCAAAGGGATCAAGAGCAGTTTTCACGGCATAGTTGAGGCCGTGGCCTCGGCGGTGGAAATCAAAGACCCCCAAACCGCGGGTCACCAGAGGCGGGTGGCGCAACTGGCGGTGGCCATAGCCCGAGAGTTGGGTTTTTCGCTTAACCGCTTAGAAGGCATCAGGGTCGCGGGTTTGCTCCACGATATCGGCAAGATCGCCGTGCCCATGGAAATCCTGAACAAGCCGGGGGAGCTCAGCCAGCTGGAATGCGAGTTTATTAAATCTCATTGCCAGATTGGCTTTGATCTGTTGAAAAATATCGACTTTCCCTGGCCGGTGCTGCCGGCCATCCTGCAGCACCATGAGAGACTGGATGGTTCGGGCTACCCCGCCGGCCTGACGGATAAGGATATTATCCTGGAAGCCAGAATTTTAGGGGTGGCGGACGTGGTGGAAGCCATGATTTGCACCAGGTCTTATGGTCCGGCCCAAGGAATCGACCAGGCCCTGGAAGAGATTCATCAAAAGGGGGGCATCCTTTATGACCCGGAAGTGGTAAATGTCTGTTTGAAATTATTTGTGGAAAAAGGTTTCTGCTTCAATTAGGATAAGAAGCAACGAAGTAACGATTTCCCGAAACTGGGGGTCGGCGTTAATGATTTATATCAAAGAAGTCAACAGCTTATGCCGATTCAATGTGATAGGCAAGCATCCGCCAAACTCTTTTTTTGCCTGAGGGTGAGGTCGCAGGGGGCCCGCACAAGATTGGAGAGTGGAAATGCCTGACAAGCCCGAGCCCAAAGAACTGGAAACCGTGCTGGCAAGACTGCAGAATGAATGGCAGGAATTGACCGATCTCCTCAAAAGCCAGGTCCAGCCCCAAGAGCGGGTCATCGAGGTGGAAAAGATCCTGCTCCGGGATGCTTCGGGCAAATATCGAGGTAAAATCAGCGCTAATGAAGACGGTTCTGCCAGCCTGATTCTGAGCGATAATGAGGGCAACGCCTGGGCCTGGTTAGGGATTAACCAGGACGGGGAAGCCTTTCTCGAACTCAAAGACCACCAGGGAGAAATCAGCTTCAAGGTTCCGGTTGGCGCCCCCTCCCCCGGGGTTGGAGCAGAGCCGGCAGCCGCTCCGGCCGACGCCCCGGAGCCCGCTGCTCCCCAGCCCCTTGAGTCTCCGGACGCCTCCTCTCAGCCCATCCCGCCGGCCGCAGTTGGAGGCGAACCACTGGGCGAACCGGACTTCATCCCACCGCCCCCTATCCCCGAGCATTACTTGTATTCTGACTGGGATGCCAATTCCCGGATATTTGATCAATTGGAGAAATTGGCGCGCCAAAATCGGCGTCATAAATTTTATCGGGTCCTGATCATGGGGGTGTTAGCGGTGATCCTGGCCACCCAGGCCTATGTGCTCTTCCGCTCCTACCTCCCCGGCCTAGCCGGGGAAGCCCTGGTGGTGCGGGGCCCAAACGGCAAAATCCGGGCCTCGCTGGACGCGGCCGGCGACATAGTCAGGCTGGACCTGTGGGATCCCCAGGGGCGCCGCCGCGCCACTCTGGGTCTGGGGTCCGAGGGGACTCCCGGCCTGGCCTTTTATGACCGGGACCAGCGGCTCCGGGCCGAGTTGAAGCTCGGGCTCGACGGCGAGCCCGAATTTACCTTGCGGGATACGGCCAGTCTGCAAGGCCAAACGGAGATCAACGTCCCCAACGATTCCGGCAATCAGCGGCAACGGGGAGGAGCCGTTTCCGGCTCCGAGGAAGGCACGGTGGCCAGCCAGGCAGCAGCCGTTTCCCCCAAGCCGGCCGCGGCGGCTGAAGTCGAGTTGGTGGGCTCCAAAACTGAAAACTATTACCATTATCCCACCTGCAAGTGGGCCAAGGTGATAGCCCGCTTAAAATTGATCAAATTCAAATCCGCGGCGGAGGCGCAAACCCGTCAGCTGGTTCCGTGTCCGTTATGCAAACCGCCGCCGCTCTCCCGGCAACCATCTCCAGCCCCGTGACTCCAGGCAGTTGGACTCCGCTGCCTCCGGCCCGGGCGTCGTCGCCGCGTCGCCCGCCTGAGCCTGCCCTTACCTCCTTTTTTCTTGCCAGATAACCCGCCCTTCATATAACGTAATAAGCTTGAAGACCGTGCCGGGGCCGCAATCCTTTCGCCGCGCCTGCACCTTGGGAAAGAGACATGGGCAGCCTGCAAGACCTGATCCAGTTCATCTTTGCCGGTTTGACCGGGGGGGCGATCTACGCCCTGGTGGCCCTGGGCTTCGGGGTGGTGCACAACACCATGGGGATCGTCAATTTCACCCAGGTGGATTTCGTCTCCTTGGGGGGCATGATCCTCTACAGCGCCCTGGTCACCGCCGGCCTCCCCATGGCCCCGGCCCTCTTAACCGCGGTGGCGGGGGTGACCCTGGTGGCTATCCTGGTGGAGGTGGCGGGCGTCCGCCCCTCCCGGTCCGAAAGCCACCTGGTGCTGATCTTTCTGACCATCGGGCTCTCCATCATCCTCCGGGGGGCCATGAAAATCATCTGGGGCAAGACCCGCATG
>JAGVPN010000335.1 GCA_020052215.1 Syntrophobacterales bacterium | reverse complement strand
GTTCACCCAGGCGGGCCAGGCGGGGGTCCGGGACGGGCACCACCCCGGTGTTGGGGCTGAGGGTGCAGAAGGGGTAGGGGGCCACTTCCCCGGAGCCTGCGGTCAGGGCATTGAAGATGGTGGTCTTCCCGGCGTTGGGGAGGCCGATGATGCCGCCGCGCCAACTCATGGCGGCAACTCGGCGGTCGCTTGGCGGGTTAGGGCCGGTGGAAATGGCTCTTTTGGGAAGAAACGCCTGAGCGGCATGACCGCCCTCCTTGAAGGAGTCGATATGCCATTATAAACTATCGTCCAGGTCCCAGTCCATACACCTATTCCGGGAGAGGATATAATCCCAAGCCGCAATCAAACAGGTGGCACAGGCGTCTCGCCTGTGCAGGCGCAGGCTGGAAAGCCTGTGCTACCATTTGAGTGCGAAGTGGTATTATACTGACACCGATGAGCACTCCGAAGACTATTTTTGTCATTCTGAGCGCAGCGAAGAATCTCTTTTTTTAAGCCGCCGAGATTCTTCACTGCGCGGCGCTCCGTTCAGAATGACATACATATTCATAAGTTTTTTGACTACAACTTGGTATTATAAGAGACTTTTTTTACTGGCAACCGGCAACCGGCAACTGGCTACCGGCTACTGACTACTGGCCACTGGCCACTGGCCACTGCTACCCCCTCCCCGCCCGTCATCTCCTAATTCGTTTCTCCCGGCAGCTCCGAGGGGTACACCGGCAGGTACCGCGTACCGAAATCGAAGATCAGGATGCCCCCGGCGATCAGGGCCAGGGTGATGATGATCTCCATGGCCGACGGGAAGTAACTGAAGTCCCGGTAGCCGCCATAGCTGGTGAGGCTGACGTTAAAGCGGTTCAGGACCACCCCGAAGGCCGCTAAGCCCGCGGCCCAGTAAAGGCCCTTAATCGAGTGGCGCACCTCCGAAAAGGTGAGCAGGATGGCCGGCAGGGCCACGGTGCCGAACAGTTCCAGGTAAAAAAAGCAGTGGGCTTTGTCGAACATCCAGACCGTGGCTCCCCGGGCATAGAGGTCGGTAACCTTCATGGCGAAGTAAACCAGCAAGACGATGCCCAGCCCCTTGCTAAGGGACGACAGGAGCTTGAGTTCGGGCTGGCGTTGGTAAGCCCAGGAACTGATGAGGCTCTCCAGGGTCACCACGCTCATCCCGCCGATCACCGCGCTGCAGAAAAAGAGCGGTCCTATGGCCCGGCTGGCCCAGAGGTCGCTCATCTTCTCGGGCATCAAGAGGTACAGCGCCCCCAGGGAGGACTGGTGCAGGGTGGAGAGCATGACGCCGGCCACCACCAGGACCAGGTAGATGTGTCGGAAGAAAGCCACCCACTCATACTTCTTCCAGCGCTCCAGGGCCATGATGAAGATGTCCACGCCCAGGACCGTGGTGTAGAGCATGACGCACCAGGAGACCTCGAAGAGCACCGAGTGGGGATTCCACATCACCATGGGGTGCCAGATGCGCCAGGGCTGGCCCAGGTCGAAGAACAGCCCGACCACGAACACCAAATAGCCGATGAAGGCCGAGAGCTTGGCGGGCCGGAGCAGCGGCGCGAACTTTTTCAGGTTGAAGATATAGATGGCCGCGGCCATGGTGAAGCCGCCCCCGGCCAGGGCCACCCCGGAGAGGATGTCGAAGCTGATCCACAGGCCCCAGGGGTAGGCGTCGTTCAGGTTGGTGGTGGCGCCCAGCCCAAAGAAGAGCCGGACGACAGCGGAGATCAGGCCCAGCACCAGGATGATATAGAGGACGGCGCGCCCGGTGGTCAACTTGCCTTCTCCCGGATACCTTTTTTCTTGGTTTTCGCCCATGACTCAGTCCTCCTTGCCTTCCTGGGTTTGCTGCGACTGGACTTCCGCCCGGCGCTGGTTGAGATAGTGGAGGCCCACGGCCAGGCCCCCCACACTCAGGGCGATCCAGGGCACCTTGGACATCCACTCCCGGCCGTAGATGCCGTAGGGCACGTTCCCCAGGTCGGTGCGGAAACCCCGGTGGTCAAGCTCTAACGCTTCAAAAGACACCGGCGTGAGGTAGAGCTTGGCCGTACCCCCCACGATCTTTTCGCCGTACACCTCGGGGTAATACTTGCCCGGGTGGGCGCCGATGCGGCGGTGGGCTTCCATCAGGAGCGCGGCCCGGTCCCCGAACACCAGGGCCTGGCTAGGGCAGGTGGTGGCGCAGCTCGGGGCCAGGCCGATCTCGAGGCGGTCGGCGCAGAAGTCGCATTTCCGAATCAGCGGCACCGCCTTGCCCCACTCGAACTTGGGCACCTGGAAGGGGCAGGCCATCATGCAGTAGCGGCAGCCGATGCACTTGTTGTCGTCATAGACCACCGGACCGCTTTTCAGTTTGGTCAGGGCCCCCACCGGGCAGACGCTCTCACAGGCCGGGTCCTGGCAGTGCATGCACTGGCGCTTGATAAAATACCAGTTGAGCTTTCCTTCGGGTTGGGCCACCTCCCGGAAGATGATCCGGGTGTAGTTGTTGCTGTCCATATATTTGGGGTTGCTCCAGGTCTCGCTGAACGTGGTGCGTTCACCCGGCAGGTTGTGCCAGCTCTTGCAGGCCACCTGGCAGCCCCGACAACCGATACAGCGGGTCGTATCGATCAACATGGCTTTACTCATGGTAGTCTCCTCGTGGCCTCCATCAGACCTTCTGCACATCCACCAGGAATACCTTGTATTCCGGGATCATGGTGTTGGCGTCCCCCACCATGGGGGCCAGCTGGTTGGCGGCGTAGTTCTCCCGTGGGTTAGGGCCGCCGGTGGTCAGACCCGCAAACCCGAAGTGCCAGGGCAGGGCCACCATTTCCACGGTGCTGGAAAAACCTGGCTTGCCACAGCAAAAAGGGGCCACCCGGTGGGTGACGTTGGCCCGGGCCATGACCTCGCCCCGGATGGACTTAACTCTGACCCAGTCACCCGCCTTGATCCCCTTGGCCTTGGCCAGGGAGAGGCTGATCTCCACGAACATCTCCGGCATCATCTCCGCCTGCCAGGTGAGATTCCGGGTCATGGCCCCGGCCTGCCAGTGCTCCGTCACCCGGAAGGTGGTGGCGATAATGGGATACTTGGGATCGCCGACCTGGGCCACCCGGTCCATCTCCGATTTCCACACCTTCATCACCGGGTTGGACTGTTGGGCCGACATGGGGTTCACGAAGGGGCATTCCAGGGCCTCGTAGTGCTCCGGCAAAGGCCCCTCCTTGCAGAGGCCGCCGGGGACGAAGAGCCGGCTCTTGCCCTCGGGGAGCATAAGAAAGGGCGCCTTGGCCGATTCCTCGGGCCCTACGTGGACCTTGGTGGCGGGGTCGATCCACTTGAAGTCGGGAACGTCGAAGTTCTTCCAGGTCTTGGCCGCCGGGTCCCAGGCGAACAGGGCCTTGTCCTTATTCCAGGGCTGGCCCTGGGGGTCCAGGGAACAACGGTTGTAGATAATCCGCCGGTTCACCGGCCAGGCGAAGGCCCAGCCGGGATAGAGCCCCAATCCGGTGGGGTCTTTCTTGTCCCGGGCCGCGGCCTTGTTGTCCTTCTTATCCGGGCCGGGGTAGTAGCCGGAATAGATCCAGCAGCCGCCGGCGGTGGAGCCGTCGTCCTTCAAGCCCAGGAAGTTCGCGAGCTGCTTTTTGTCCGCCACGGTGTAGCCGTTGATCTCCTTGGCCACCAGGTGAACGTCGGGAGACTCCCCGTAGTTCCAGTTCAGCCTGACGATGGGGTCCGGGCAAACCGCCTTGGGATCGTCTTGATAGAGCTTCTTCAACTCCAGCCCCAGCCGGTTGGCGTACCACAGGTCGCTCTGGGCGTCGCCGTGGGGCTTCACCGCCTGGTAGCGCCACTGGATCCAGCGGCCGCTGTTGCTGACGCTGCCCTCTTTCTCCATGGAGTCCGCCGCGGGGAACAGAAAGACCTCGGTCTTGATGTCCTTGGTCTTGGCCCCGGGCCGTTTCCAGAACACCGAGGTGTCGGTTTCCCAGAGGTCGAAGGCCGCCAGCCAGTCCAGTTTATCCAGGGCGCTATAAGCCTGGTTCAGGTTGGGGGCGCTCACCGCCGGGTTCATGCCCCAGACCAGCATCCCTTTTATGGAGCCTTCGTTCATGGCCTCGAACAGGGGTATCCAGGAATAGCCCGACCCCTCATAGCCCTTGCCGATCTTGGGCAGGTAGTCATAGGCGAACTGGTTATCCGGGGTGGCCGCCTCCCCCCAAAAAGCCTTGAGGAGGCTGACAAAGAACTTGGGCTTGTTGATCCAGAAGCTGGCCTTGGGGGTCTCTTTGTCCAGATAGTCCTTCAGGGTGGGATGCGCGGCTTCGCTGGGAATGGCCATGTACCCGGGGACGATATTGAACAACAACGCCATGTCCGTGGAGCCCTGGACGTTGTTCTCCCCCCGCAGGGCGTTGATGCCGCCGCCGGGCATCCCCATATTCCCCAGCAACTGCTGCAGGATGGTGTAGCCGCGGATGATCTGCACCCCGGTGGTGTGCTGGGTTCCCCCCATGGCGTAGAGCAGGGCGCCGGCCTTGCCCGGTGCCCCGGTGGCCGCATAGACGGCCGCCAACTCCAGCAACTGCTCCTTGGACACCCCGGTGACCCCGGCCACCATCTCCGGGGTGTACCGGGAATAAAAGTTCTTCAGGAGCTGGAAGACGCACCGGGGGTTGGTCAGGGTGGGATCGGTGACCGGCTTTTTGTCCGCGTCCAGTTCGTAGCTCCAGGTCTCCGGATTGTAGGCCCGCTTGGCTTTGTCAAACCCGGAAAAGAGGCCGTCCTGAAACGCAAAGTCTTTGTTCACCACAAAAGCGGCATTGGTATAATTGGCGACATAATCCTTGTGATACAAGTTGTTCTCTATGATGTAGTTGATCAGCCCCCCCATCAGGGCGATGTCGGTGCCGGGCCGCAAGCGCACGTAGAGATCGGCCTTGGCCGCCGAACGGGTGAAGCGGGGATCGATGACGATGAGTTTGGCCCCCTTGTCCTGGGCCTTGGTGATCCATTTGAAGCTGATGGGATGGTTTTCCGCCGGGTTGCAACCGATAATCATGACGCAGTCACTGTTGGCGAAATCGTTCCAGTGGTTGGTCATGGCACCCCGTCCGAAAGTGGGCCCCAACGAGGCCACCGTGGACGAGTGTCAGAGCCGGGCCTGGTGCTCCAGATAGACGACGCCCAGAGACCGCATCAGTTTGCTGATGAGGTAGCACTCCTCGTTGTTGATGGAGGCCCCCCCGATGGAGGCCAGGGCCTCGGTGCGGTTCACCGGCACCCCGGTGGCCGACTTGGTGATGAAGGCGGCATCCCGGGTGGCCTTGACCCGCTGGGCCAGGGTGGTCATGGCCCAGTCCAGGCTCTTTTCTTCCCATAGGGCGGACCCCGGGGCCCGGTAGCGCACCTTCTTTAAGCGCCGGGGGCTGGTGACCACCTCGAAGACCGCCTGGCCTTTGCTGCACAGGGACCCCTGGTTGATGGGGTGGTCGGGGTCCCCTTCCACGTTAATGAGCTTGCCCCCCCTGGTGTTGGCGATGAGGCCGCAGCCCACGCCGCAAAAGGGGCAGATGGAAGTGGTGACTTGAGTGTCCTTGGTCTTGGCGGGATGCACGGCGCCGGCCCACCCGGAGCGCACCAGGATGACCTCCGAGAGGCCCACCGCGGTGATGCCGCTTCCCAAACCCTTGATAAATGTCCTGCGGGTAATCCCCATATTTTACCTCATGTTGGGCTTGTGGAGTTCAGGAATGAAAATAGAGGTATTTCTGAGCTAATTAAACACCTTACCCTGCAAATGGCCATCTATTCGCACCCCCCCCTTCAATTTCGTGACCACGTTAGGGCATTATTGCTCAACTGTCAATCAAGATTGCTTGAGTATCAAGATTGTTTGAGCGAATTTTCACAAGATTATTCTCGCATGGTTCGACGGAACAGGGCCGTCAACGGCCCTGCCTGGGAATTTTTTTCCTTCCCCGGTTCCAGTTGGAAAACGTCCTTAAATCTAATACCAAGTTGCCGTCATAGAGGTAATTCTGGCTTTATGGCCGCACCGCCCCGACAATTCGGATTATCGCGTTTGCCATAAATTCCTTCCGTTTGGAGGTTCTTAAATCCCCCGAAATTCCCCTTTTTCAAAGGGGGACTTTAACAACAATTCCTTGTAGTTCCCCCCTTTGGTAAAGGGGGGCAGGGGGGATTATCAAGTTTCCCATAACGGCAAAAACTTTTGGCAATTGCTATATTATTAGTTTGACGGCAACTTGAGTATTAGATTGCGCGGCAGATGATGACGTTCGGCGTCTGGAGATGGAATGAATCGAAAGGCGGGATGCGCTTCGCTTTCCCGCCCTACGGGCTACGGGCCTATCATTAACTCCTTAAGAATGCAGATAAATTGAAGATATGCCCCGCATCGTGAATCACCCGAAAAACTCCGCCAGGACTGCGGCCATGGCGTCGATTTGGTCGGGGGTAAACCAGCGGACCGCAGGATCAGAGCCGAACCAGGTGAGCTGGCGCTTGGCGTAGCGGCGGGTGTCCCGGGTAAGCAGCGTCAGGGCCTCGTCCCAACTCCAGCGGCCGGTGAGGTAGTTGATCAGGTGGCGGTAACCCAGGGCTTGGAGGGGCTTTAAGTCCGGCGGGTAGCGGTGCAAAAGCCCTTCGATTTCATCGAGCCAGCCCGCCTCCAACATGAGTTCCACCCGGAGGTCGATCCTTCGGTAGAGCTCCTCCCGGTCAAGCCTCAGGCCCAGTTTCAGCACCTGAAAGGGCGTGTCCTGAAAGCGATGGGCGGCGATGAATTCAGACAGGGGTTTGCCGGTGGCCGCCATCACCTCCAGGGCCCGGAGAATCCGGTAGGTGTCGTGGGGGTGGAGCCGGGAGGCGGTGGCCGGGTCCCAATGGATGAGGCGCGCATACAGGGCGGGCAGCCCCAGGGACGCCAACTCTTGGCGCACCCGGTCCCTGACCCCCGCCACTGGTTCGCCCTGGGCAAACAGGCCCGAGAGCAGCGCCTTGAGATAGAGGCCGGTGCCTCCCACCACCAACGGCGGCACCCCCCGCCGGGTCAGATCGTGAAGGACTGCCCGCCCTTCCCGGCAGAAGCGGGCCGCGTCGTAAGGTTCCGGGGGGTCCGCCACGTCGATGAGGTGGTGGGGAATTAGCTCGCGCTCCTCCTGGCTGGGCTTGGCGGTGCCGATGTCCAACTCCCGGTAGACCTGGAGGGAGTCGGCGTTGACGATCTCGCCGCTTAAACCCTGCGCCAGGGCCAGGGCCACCGCGGTCTTGCCCACCGCGGTGGCGCCCACCAGGGCCGCCACCCGGGGTTTTTGGGGGCTATGGGGGGTGGTAGGTTCCATTCAATCGGATCGGTGAACCGAGCGAGCTCCCGCCCATGAACCTCGGGGGAAGAGGGGAAAGGGGAAAAGGAAAAGGACGATCCCGATGGGTTTTTTCACCTCTTCCCCTTTTCGCCCCCAATTTTTACCTGCGAAAGCTCTGCCGGATGTCCTGGTAGCTCATCAGACGCCACAGGGGCCGTCCGTGGGGGCAGTGGGAGGAGACGGCAATCTCGTCCAACTGGGCCAGCAGGGCGGCGATGGCTTCCGGGGCCAAAACCTCCCCGGCCTTGACCGCCCCCCGGCAGGCCATGACCTGGAGGGCCTGCTCCCTGACCTCCTGGGGGTTGGTGAAGCTTTTGCACGGCGCCAGGGCCTCCACCGCCTCGGCCACCACCGCCTCCAGGTCGGCATGGGCCAGGGCCGCCGGCGCCGCGGTGATCATGAAGCTCGCCCCCCCGAAAGGCTCAAGCGTCAGCCCGGCCTGGGACAAAAGGTCCAGGTGGGCTTTGACCCAATCCGCCTGGGCGGGGTTGAGTTCCACCACCCGGGGAAAGAGGAGAGACTGGGCCGCGGCGGCTGGCCCCCGGGATTTCAGGGCCTCGTAGAGGACGCGTTCGTGGGCCGCGTGCTGGTCGATGAGGATGAGCCCCTCGGGTCCCTGGGCCAGGATGTAAGTCTGGGCCAGGGTGCCCAGGACTGTCAGGTCTTGAAAGCGAAAGCCCCGGGGGCTGGGGTGGGCAACGGGGCCCGGGGCCGGCATGGTTTGGGCGAACTGCGCCGCCGGCGGCAGCCCCGCCCCCGGTGAGGGTTCTCTGGGAGTGAACAGGTCCGGGAACGGGCTTTCCGCCGCCCGGGGGGGGGCCTCCGGCTGCCAGGTCACCCGGTACCGGGGGCTCTCCCCGTGCAAATGCCCCAGACCCTGGCGCAGGGCCGTTAGAAGGAGCGGGTAGATCTTGCCCGGCTCGTGGAAGCGAATTTCGGTCTTGGCGGGATGGACATTGACGTCCACGGCCCCGGGGGGGGCAACCAGGTTCACCACCGCTCCGGGATGCCGGCCCCGGGGCAGGAGCCCGGCATAGACCTCCCGCAGGACCGCCCCCAGGATGCGGTCGGCCACCACCCGGCCGTTCACCAGGAAGACCTGGAAACGGGCGCTGGCCAGGTTGAAATCCGGCTCCGTCACCAGCCCCGTCACCTGCCAGGCCCCCTGGGAAAAAGACAGGGGGAGCATATGGGCCGCAAGTTCAGGGGTGAAGACCGCGGCCACCCTTTCTAAAAGCGAAGCCGCGGCCGGGGCCGTCAGCAAGGTCCGGGTCGGGGCGCTCAGGCTGAAATGGACCTGGGGGTAGCCCAGGGCCAGGTGGCGGAGAGAGCCCAGGATCTGGGCCTGCTCCGCTTCCTGGCTCTTCAAAAATTTCTGCCGGGCCGGGGTGTTGAAAAAGAGTTCCGCCACCTCCACCTGGGTGCCGGGCGGCGCCGCCCAGGGCGAGGCGGAAAGAATCTCCCCGGCCCGGGCCTTCACCCGAAAGCCCTCCGTGGCCCCCGGGGGGCAGCTGGTGAGGGTGAGCCGGCTCACCGCCGCGATGGACGGCAGGGCCTCCCCCCGAAAACCCAGGGTAGTGATGCCCAAAAGGTCGGATTCGGCGGCCAGCTTGCTGGTGGCATGGCGCGTCAGGCTCAGGCGCGCCTCCTCCGGGGTCATGCCGCAGCCGTCGTCCACCACCCGGATGAGCCGGCGACCGCCTTCCTCCACCACCACCGTGATGGTCAAGGCCCCGGCGTCCAGGGCGTTCTCCACCAACTCCTTGACCGCGGCCCCGGGGCGGATGATGACTTCCCCGGCGGCGATTTTGGCAGCCACCTGGGGGTCCAGGATACGGATGCGGCTCATGGATTCCCCCTTGCCTTGCGGGTGTGCCTGGTTTATCATGTGCCTTAAGGAGGGCTGTGCTCCGGTTCTTCTTACCCGCCCGCCGGCCATTTGAATTGGCCTTCTTCTGGCCGGCGGGGAATTTTTTCAGTGAGCAGTTAGCGGTAAGCAGTTAGCAGTCAGGAAGGCAATGGCCAGTAGCCATCTATGCCCTTACTGCTTACTGCATTACTATATCAAAAAATCACCCCCACAGGGAGACGCAACCATGACCCGGGACAAAGAATCGCCGCCCCCCCTGACCCCCCGGGAAGAATTGCTCCTGAAGGTGGCCAAGGAGATCGTGGTCAAATTCATCGAAGTGGGGCGCATCTCCCCCACCTCCTTTGCCGACACCTTCACCATGGTCATCGACACTTTGCGCCGTTCTCTTAAGCCGGGGGAAAAAGGGTAAAAGAAAACAGGATGCGGCAGCCCGTTACTCGCGATGACCATACCCTGCGGGAGATAGTTATTACCCCGGGTTATCTGGATTTTGCCGACGGCTCCTGCCTCATCACCTGGGGCCGCACCCGGGTCATCTGCGCCGCCACCGTCAGCGAGCGGGTCCCGCCTTTCCGGCTCGCTTCCGGGGGCGGCTGGGTCACCGGCGAGTATGCCATGCTGCCCGGGGCCACCTATCCCCGGGGCGACCGGGAGTCTTTGAAGGGCCGGGTGGGGGGCCGCACCCTGGAGATCCAGCGTCTCATCGGCCGGTCCCTCCGGGCAGTGGTGGATTTAGCGGCCCTGGGCCCCCGCACCCTCACGGTGGACTGCGACGTCATCCAGGCCGACGGCGGCACCCGCACCGCCAGCATCACCGGGGCCTTCGTGGCCCTGTGCCTGGCCCTGGAGGGCTTGAGGAGCCGGGGCTTAGTGGACGCCTCCCCCATCCGGGACCAGGTGGCCGCGGTGAGCGTCGGGCTCCTGGGGGAGCGGCTGCTCCTGGACCTGGATTACGACGAGGACTCTCACGCCCTGGTGGACGCCAATTTCGTGGGCACCGGTAAAGGCGAGTTGGTGGAGGTGCAGTTAACCGGAGAGGGTGGCCCCTTCCCCGCCGCCCAACTGCCCCGGATGCTGGAGATGGCCCAGCTGGGTATCCAAGATCTCACCCGGATCCAGGCAAAGGTATTGACCCCGTGGCTCCCCCGGTCCTGGTGATGGCCACCCGCAACCCCGGGAAGGTCCGGGAGCTTCAGGCGCTCCTGGCAGACTCCGGGGTTAGTCTCCTGAGCCTGGCGGATTTTCCCCTGCTCCCGGAAATCCCGGAAGAGGGCGCCACCTTCGAGGAGAATGCCGCGGCCAAGGCCCTGGCGGTGGCCCGGCTCACCGGCCATCCCGCCCTGGCCGACGACTCCGGTCTCATGGTGGACGCCCTTAACGGCGCCCCCGGGGTTTTCTCGGCCCGCTACGCCCAGGACCGGACCACCCCTCGCCCCCCCACCGATGCCGACAACTGGGGGAAACTTTTAGATGAGCTGCAAAACGTCCCCTGGGGCGAGCGGGGCGCTCGCTTCGTGTGCGAGCTCGCCCTGGCCACCCCCGACGGGAGCATCCTCCGGGCCCGGGGCGAGTGCGCCGGGGTCATCGCTTTGCAGCCCCGGGGCGAGACCGGCTTCGGCTACGACCCGGTCTTCTGGGCGCCGGAGTATCAGGCTACCATGGCCGAGCTGGGGCCGGAGATCAAAAATCAGATCAGCCACCGGGCCAAGGCCCTGGCGGCCTTCAAAACGCTTCTCCGGTCCTGGCTAAAAGAGCAAGAAACTGGCGGCTCCGGCAATTTTATGACAAATTAGGGTAAGCAAGCCCCCGGTTATTAATACCGAAAACTGAAAACCATCTTTCCTCGGGACGTGGCGCAGCCTGGTTAGCGCGCCTGCTTTGGGAGCAGGAAGTCGGCGGTTCGAATCCGCCCGTCCCGACCAGTTATGAGTCGAAACTACAGGGGGTTAGCGGAGGATAGATTAATAGCCCCGATTGCTTTCGGGGCAATGTTTACCATTTCTTTACTCATCTTTCGCAGTCCCCTGATACCAAGTTGCCGTCAAACAAGTAATATAGCAAAACGCTTATTGCCATTGCTCCGAAATAAGCTATAATTTACTAAAATAATTAGCTAAATTGAGCAAATATTGTGCAACAAGAAAACTTGAGTCTCCTGGCATTTCAAAAAAGGTTTAGGACCGAAAAAGCTTGTCAGAAACATCTGTTTCAGTTGCGTTGGCCGCAGGGTTATCGGTGCCCTCGTTGTCAGCACGACCAAGCTTATTTTCATCGGCCGCGTCATTTATATGCCTGTAAAGCCTGTGGTTATCAGGCTTCGGTG
>JAGVPN010000470.1 GCA_020052215.1 Syntrophobacterales bacterium | reverse complement strand
TCAAAAAATCCTTTTCCCCATTGATTTTGCTTCGAACTTTGAAACCCTGGTGCCCTGGGTCGAAACCTTTGCGGATAAGTTCGGCGCCACCGTGTATGTTCTGTTTGTTGCTCAGGATCTGTCTAATTTCGCCACCTTTTACGTACCCCATGGCAATATCGAGGATTTTCAGAAACAGGCGATAGACTCGGCCAGAAAAAGAATGGCGGCGGCGGTGGAGGAATTTTTCAAAAAATTCCCCAAGCTGGAAACCCGCGTAGAACTGGGGGCTCCGGCTGAAAAGATCTTGGAGTTTGTCCAGAAAGAAAAAGTCGATATGATCATCATGGGCGCTCATGGCCGCAAGGGGCTGGAACGGGCGATCTTCGGCAGCGTCGCCAACAAGGTCATCAAAAGCGCCTCCTGCCCGGTACTCGCCGTTCATCCTTAGCCCCATCTAACTTTCGGGTGATGATGTTCAACCCCTCCGGTTCCGGCCGGAGGGGTTGCTTTGTTGAGCCTGGCGTCGGGTCGGCTAATGGTGTGCGATGCGCATGGAAAAACTTTTCAAGGCAGTTCCTCATGGGCCTTTGGCCCACCCGTAAACCATGAAAAACTGGTATTGACTGGTGGCACAGCCTTTCCAGGCTGTGCACGACTAATACCAAATTCTGTTTCTGCTGCAACAAACCAATTTGTTAACTTATGGATAATTAAAAGTCTTTTAACCGAAAACCGAAAACGGTATAACCTGCTGCCTGGGCACAGGCTGGAAAGCCTGTGCCACCACATTAGTTGGTGGGGCGGGCCTCCGTGCCCGCCGCCGGCATAAGCTAATGGTGCGTAGGACGCACCCTACGGAAGACTTTTCGGATCAGGTTTTGAAATGGCCGCTAAGGCTCTGGGGTTCGGTCCGGGGCGGCATGGGCCAGGAGAACCTTTTCGAGCTGCGCCGGCGAGGGCATCTGGCCGGCCAGGACCAGGCGGCCGTTGATCACCAGGGCGGGAAAGGACCGCACGTCGTAGTCTTTAAGCAAAGCCGGAGAGGTGATGTACTGTAGGTCGGCCTCAATGACGCGGGCCGCCAGGATATTCACCACCTGCTGATAGAACTTTTGGCAGCCGGAGCAGCCCAGTCCCATGACCTTGATTTCCAGGCCGGCGGTGGCCTCCGCCTCCACCGCCTCTCCACGGAAGCGGCGGAATTCCCGCCAGAGGGCCCGGCGATAATCGTCCCGGGAGCCGGGAGGAATATAGTTACCCCCTGCGGCCCGGCGGAGCAGTTCCTCCTGGGCCGCGTCAAGTGATTCCCAGGACCGGGACACCAACTCTTTGAAAACCTCCGGGAGGCCACTCAGGCCAACGAGGTTTTTGCCGATGCGCACCTGGATGAGGTCGTCTGCCATGATCGTCGCCGCTCACCCGGTTAATCCCGGATAAACTTCAATTCTCCGGAACACCCCAACTTGCGGAGTTCGCCCCCGCAAGCCACGATCTGGTCCCAAGCCGGAGACCGGTCGGTGGCCATGACCACCCGGTCAAAGATGGGCCGAATCATATCTCGATCTTCCCTCCCTCGCCTTGGGAACCCCGGTTTTCCCCAAGTTATCGACTTTCTTATCCATAAGTATAACAGGATACGGGAAAAATCAATCAGATCAGTCTGATTCGGAAACTCCCCCTCCCCTGGTGGGAGGGGGTTGGGGGGAGGGGGTGTCTGGGCTAACCCCATGTAGAACATAGTATTTCCACCCCCACCCTAACCCTCCCCCATCAAGGGGGAGGGAATAAATCGCTTTGGGTTTGAACTAAAGTTCATTTAATATCCATTCATGAAGTCGTTAATTGAAAAACAACACATAGTGGGTACGGGAGTCAACCGGATACCCCATTCTTCTATTGAAGCCTATGCTGTGCAAAGCGGAGCTTTGCCTCCAAGTGGGTTCCCAAGCGGGAGCTTGGGAACCAGCAAACAATTTCCTATCCTGACAGTTCCGGGAATTTTCGGGTCGCCGTACGAGGGGATGGCCGGGCCGGGGGCCGAAAATTTCCCTGTATTATATGTGGCCAAAGGGTGTATACAAAAAAGAGGATATTGAGGACATGCAGGATACCGGTTTTAAGGACTGGCTCTGCCGCCGCCTGGTGGCGGAGAGCCGGGACGCCATCATCTTTGCGGATAAAGACGGCCTGATTCGCCTCTGGAACGCCGGGGCCGAGGCCATGTTCGGTTACCGGGCCGCCGAGATGGAGGGACAGAGCCTCGACCGGATTATCCCCGAGGCGCTCCGGGCCAGGCATAATGAGGGTTTTCGCCGGGCGCTGGCTGCGGGCGAGAGCCGGTACGCCGCGGACCTCCTGGCCGTGCCGGGTCTCAAGCAGGATGGGTCGCGCCTTTCCCTGGAATTCACCATCACCCTGATCAAAGACGGCGCCGGCGAGGTCCTGGGGGCCGCGGCCATCCTGAGGGACGTCTCCATTCGCTGGCAGCGGGAGCGGGAGATGAAAAAACGCCTGGCGGAGTTGGAGGCGGGGGACCGCAAGCACGGCTAAACGCCGGGAAGGCTCTTGGCGCCCAGGCGTGAGGGCGAGTTTTTTGTAGGGTGCGCCCGGCGCCCCAATGGCGGGCCGCGAGATCCGACCCCACCTGGTCCTTAACCCCGGAGATGATCCCGGATATTTTTGGCGTGAGGGCTTGATTATGTCGAAAACAACAATATTATAGAACTTAAATCCTTGGTAATCGGCGGATAACCACCCATGCCCAAATCATTCCGAAGAATGGCCCGCAAGGCCGGCATGCCTCCCGGTTCCCTGGTGTATATGGGAGAGAAGGAAGCACTGCCGGCCAAAATCACCATCACGCGTTACAACGAACAGAATATCGTTGAACGCCAGTTGGAGGATTTTACCGAATGCCAGATGGCTGCCGATCCGGGAGAGGTGACCTGGATAAATGTCACCGGCATCTCCCACGTTAAGCACCTGGAGAAGCTGGGGGAGTGCTTCAAAATCCACCCCCTGGTGCTGGAAGACATCCTGGAGGTGGGACAGCGGCCCAAAGTCGAGGACTATGACGATTATCTCTATATTGTCTTAAATTACATCCGGCCGGTGCCCGAGGGTGAGGAACTCGTGGCGGAGGAGATCAGCCTGGTATTAGGGCCTCATTACCTCCTGTCTTTTTACGCCGGCGACAACGACATCTATGCTCCCATCCGGGAGAGGCTCCTGCAGGCCAAAGGGCGCATCCGCAAGCTGGGGGCCGATTATCTCGCCTATAGCCTCATCGATCTGATCGTGGATAATTATTTCATAGAACTGGAAAGATTCGGCGACCAGATGGAATCTCTGGAAGACGAGGTGGTGGCCAACCCCTCGCCCCAAACCTTGCGCGACGTGCACCGGTTCAAGAATGACATGATCATGTTGCGCAAATCCCTGTGGCCCTTGCGGGAAGTGATCGCCCGGCTGGAACGCCGGGAGTCCCCCCTGATCAGCGAAAGTCTCGGCAACTATTTCAGAGATGTCTATGACCACACCATCATCGCCATTGACACGGTGGAGACCTACCGGGACATCCTGTCGGGGATGCTGGATATTTACCTTTCTTCCATGAGCAACCGGCTCAACAGCATCATGAAGGTGCTGACCATCATTGCCACCATCTTCATGCCGCTGACGTTTATCACCAGTCTTTACGGCATGAATTTTAAGCATATGCCGGAGTTGCAATGGGAATACGGTTATTTTATGGTCCTCGGCGTAGTCGCGGTGGTCGCGGTCTCCATGCTCGAGTACTTCCGAAGAAAGCGCTGGATTTAACCTCTAATTCTTCCAGGAGGATCTGACCATGGCGGTTAAGGTAGGCAAGCCGGCCCCGGATTTTGAAACCAAGGCCTATATCAACGGCGAAATCAAAAAGGTGAAGCTGTCGGATTACTATGGCCAGTGGGTGATGCTTTACTTTTATCCCGGGGATTTCACCTTTGTGTGACCCACGGAACTGACGGCAGTTGCCGCCAAGTACGAGGAGATCAAGTCCCTGGGGGCCGAGATTCTGGCCATCAGCATCGACAGCCCTTTTACCCACAAGGTGTGGCAGGAAGGCGAGTTGTCCAAGATGGTCCCCGGGGGGCTGCCTTATCCCATGCTGAGCGACACCGGCGGCCGGGTCGGCGAACTCTACGACGTTTATGACGAGGCCAACGGCGTGGATATCCGGGGCCGTTTCCTCATCGACCCAGACGGCATCCTCCAGGCCATGGAGGTGCTGGCCCCGGCGGTGGGCCGCAACGTGACCGAGATGATCCGGCAGCTCCGGGCCTGCCAGTTTGTGCGCCAGACGGGCGAAGCCACCCCCGCCGGCTGGGAACCGGGCAAAAAATCCTTGAAGCCGGGTGAAGAACTGGTGGGCAAAGTCTGCGAGATCTGGTCCCCGGATATGGCCTTCTGAAGCGTGGCCGCGGCTGCGCCGTGGCGCCGGCTCCCGGATGGCGGGGCGCGGCGGCCCTTAACCGAGTGATCTTACCCGGG
>JAGVPN010000088.1 GCA_020052215.1 Syntrophobacterales bacterium | reverse complement strand
TTCCCGGGCCTCGGAGAGCTTCACCTTGCGCTGCTTGGTCTTGCCGGGAAAGAGGTTGCCCAGCATGTCCTTGAAGTTGAAGTCCATTTCCTCCATGCCCGCGGCGGAAAAGATCTCCACCACCGGGGTGGCCCGCTGGCTGACTTCCAGGTCCACCAGGCGCTCTTCCAGGCGTCCGGCCCGGAGCATGTTTTTGAGCTTCTCCCGGGTGCTGCCGCCGTCGCCTTTGGCGGCTTTTTCGTAAGTGGACGTCTTAATTTCGGGGGTGCGGCCCTCCGCCGGATTAATAATCCCCGCATCATTGCTAACCGCATTACTGCTCTCACCCGGGGTCGAGCCGGGGAGCAGCAAATCCAGCAGCCGCTCTTCCACCGCGGCTTCGGCCTTGGCCTGGACCTTGTCCCGCTCTTCGGCCTTGACCTGGGCGACGGCCAGCTCCATCAGGTCCCGGACCATGGATTCCACGTCCCGGCCCACGTAGCCCACCTCGGTGAATTTCGAGGCCTCGATCTTCAAGAAGGGGGAGGCGGTGAGCTTGGCCAATCTACGGGCGATCTCGGTCTTGCCCACCCCGGTGGGGCCGATCATGATGATGTTCTTCGGGGCGATTTCATCTCGCAGGTTCTCGGGGACCTGCTGTCGCCGCCAGCGGTTGCGAAGCGCGATGGCCACCGAGCGCTTGGCGTCCTTCTGCCCCACGATATATTTATCCAACTCCGCCACGGTCTCCCGGGGGGTCAGGTGATCCCCGGACCCGGGGAGGAATTTGAGCAATTTCATTTGATACATCCTTAAATGATTAAAAGTTTTTTATTAGTTAATTGGGACTGCTAAAGACTTCACGTCCAGATTCATCGGATCCAATATCAACTTCAATAATTTTACAAAAGTCTCTTCCCTTATGTCTTTTGTAAAGTTGCTTCCATTTGTCAAAGAGATAACAAGCTGAACCAGAAGTTCCCCATTCCCCAAGACCAGCACAAACAAAAAGATAGTGTTCTTGATTATATGGATTTTTTAACTTTAAGAGTACTCCATAATCTTGGTTTGGCTTTATTGCAAATATATTATTGTCAATTATAAACCCTCTATAGCCATTTGACATAAAATCAAACTTATAAAAAGATTGTTGAGATAATTTTTCAATATCGTATGTTTTTATATTAGAATCAGAACTTCCGAAACAAATAAAAGTTCCATTCCACTTTTTCCCCGCTTCTTCATCAGTAATAATCTTTATTGGATTAGTGATTTTGCGGTATTTAGAAAAAGTGGCAAATACATAATTAATTACCCTGATTACATTAACGCCTAAAACATTATCTTCGCCTATAAGAGGTGAGTCTGGTTTCCGATTCATAAAATGTTTTATATATCGATTGCCTGTTCTTGGCAAAGGGTGACTATATGGATCGACTACAGCAAAAACATTCTCGCCAGATATCGCATGGCTACCGAAAAATTTCTCAAAACGCCACCTTTCAATATAATTAGGAATTCCATAACGGATTAGATTCCATATATCTAAGAGAATTTTTAAAAGGTCGTACATAACTCATCAATCACAATTTCACTATTCGTGTAAACGCACAGCGACGCGGCGATGGTCATGGCTTCCTGGCAGATCGCTGCAGGGGTAAGATTCGTATGGGCCAGGAAGCGCCAAATGTCAATCATACTGCTCATGCATTTATGGCGAATTGAATCTCCCGAGTGTTCTGTACCACCTTAGAAGCCTGCAAAATTTCCAACCGGACCAGGCCGCCATCATAGCCGAAATCGGCAATGATCCCCGGGCGCACCTCATCGCTTTCTTTGATGCGCTCCTGGCGTAGCGTGATGGTGAGTGAGTCGGTTTTAGTGTCATAAATGATTTTCATGGCGTTCGACTACAATTCCTCGATCACGATCTCATCATTAGTATAAACGCACAGCGACGCGGCGATGGTCATGGCCTCCCGGCAGATGTCGGCGGCGGAAAGCTTCGTGTGGGCCATCAGGGCCCGGGCCGCGGCCAGGGCATAGGGGCCGCCGGAGCCGATGGCCATCACCCCTTCGTCGGGCTCGATGACGTCACCCGTGCCGGAGATGAGCAGCGCCCCGGTGGCGTCCACCGCCAGGAGCAGGGCCTCCAGGCGCCGCAAAATGCGGTCGGTGCGCCAGTCCTTGGCCAGCTCCACCACCGACCGGGTGAGGTTCCCCTGGTGTTTCTCCAGCTTGGCCTCCAGGCGTTCGAACAGGGTCAAGGCGTCGGCCGCGGAGCCCGCAAAGCCCACGATGATCTTGCCGTGGTAGAGTTTGCGGACTTTTTTGGCATGGTGCTTCATCACCATGTCGCCCAGGGTGACCTGGCCGTCGCCGGCCACCGCCACGGTCTCGCCCCGGCGCACCATCAGGATGGTGGTGCCGCGGAATTTTTTCTGGTCCATCAAGAAAACCTCACGCAAAGACGCCAAGACGCCAAGTATAATGTGGGACAGCTTTGCTGAAAGCTGACCGCTGATAGCTGAAAGCTACTTACTCCGGGGATGAGCTTTATCATACTCCTCCATCAGGTAATCCAGGTTGAGGTGGGTATAACGCCCGGTGGTGGAGATGGAGGCATGGCCCAGCAGTTCCTGGACGGACCGGAGGTCGGCTTTGCCTTCCAATAGATGCGTGGCGAAGCTGTGGCGCAGGCCGTGGGGCGTCAGGCCCGGGGAGAGCCCCGAGAGCCTGACCCACTTGGCCACCACCCGGGCCACCCCCCGGGTGGACAGGCGGCGTCCCCGGGAATTGATGAACAGGGCGGTCTCATCTTCGGTCTGATGCTGGGCCAGGAACCGCTGCCGCAGGGGGAGATAGGCCGTAAGCGCCTCTTTGGCGGGCTCGCCCAAAAAGGCCAGGCGTTCCTTGCTGCCTTTGCCCCAGACTCGGAGCACCCCGGGGGCCAGGTCCACATCTCCCAGGCTGAGCCCGGCCAGTTCGGACAGGCGCAGGCCCCCGCCGTAAAACACTTCCAACATGGCCTTATCCCGGCAGGTCCCGAAATCCTCGTCCTTAGGCTCGCCCAGCAGGTGAAAGGCCTCGTCCACGCTCAAATAGTGGGGCAGGACCTTTTCCAGCTTGGGGCTGGGGGCCAGTTTGGCCGGGTTCCGGGTCACGACCCCCAGGCGCTGCAAGTATTTGAAGAAGGTGCGCAGGGTGGAGAGCTTGCGGGCCACCGTGGTCTTGCGGTTTTTCTTCAGAGCCGCGGCCAGGAAGGCCCGCAGGTCCTGGTAGGTCACCTGCGCCGGGGTAAGGCCCTCCCGGTGCTCAGCGCAAAACTCCAGAAACTGGGTGAGGTCCAGGCGATAGTTTCTCAGGGTGTGGGGCGACATCTGCCGCTCTACCTTGAGGTACCGCAGGAAATCTTCCAGATGGTCCCAGCCGCTCATAACGATGGCCTTCCCGGGAAAGGCTTTTCCACCTCTGGCGTTTAATACGAAGTTGCAGTCAAAAGACATTGAATATTCATGTCATTCTGAACGGAGTGCAGCGGAGTGAAGAATCTCTGCGGCATAAAAAGAGAGATTCTTCGCTGCGCTCAGAATGACAAAGAATAGTCTTTTGATTGTTCTTTGGTATAACTCATTTAAAAGAAAGATAATATCATGAATTGGCCGCAATGCAAAAAATTATCGGCGGCCGGGGGCCGGGGAGGCCGGCGCCCGGGAGGTGATACCGAGTTGCGATCAAAGGGTTATTTTTGTAGCCGCAGGCTTTAGCCTGCGCCTGCACAGGCGAGACGCCGGTGCCACCGGTTAATTGCGACTTTATATGAAAGTGTAGGGCAGGCGCCCTCGCCTGCCCAGGGACAGCCAGGGGCGGCTGTCCTACATTTTCATGCTTCGTTGTGTCCGGGAGGAAATGATCGTTGGTATGAAGAGATGCCGTTGGGGCTGCTGCACAGGTAAGGCGAAAGAGGGGGGCATTTCACCGTAGGGGCGCTGAGCACAGCGCCCCTACGGAGGCCGGCGGTTAAGCCAATGAGGTTCGGGAGGCCAGCCGCCTCAGTTCGTCATGACCCGGGTGCGAGTGGGGGCTTCCAGGTAGCTGTCGATTTCGGCGCTCAATTTCCGGCGCTCCGGGTTGTTGAACCAATCCTGCCACTGCCCCAGGGATTCCCAGGCGCTGATTACCAGGTAATAGTTAGGGTCATCCACCCCATGCAGGGTCTCGCCGCTGATATAGCCGGGCTGCTGCATGGCCAAAACCCGAAGTTGGCGCAACAGGCGCACGATTTGGCCCACGTTCTGCCCTCGAATCGTCCTTTCCATCAAGACCTTGACCATGTTCCTCTCCTTTTTAGATAAAATATACCCGAAAACCTGGAAGTCAATGGTGATTCTCGGGGTAGGCGCTTGAGGGTTAACCGTCGCTGTGGTATGATATCCGGGGGGAAGTGGGTAAGCATGGTTAATTTAGCCGATTTACGGCAAATCCTGGATAAGCAGGAGGAAGCCGGGCTCTCTGCGTATGCCACCAGGAGTGTGGCCGCCATCCGCCGGCGCTATGAAGAGCGCATCAGTGAGGGCCACCGCCAGGACTTCGCGGTGGACGCCGACCGCATCCTCCACTCCCGGGCTTACACCCGTTACATCGACAAAACCCAGGTCTTTTACCTCATCAGCCACGAGCAAATCAGCCACCGGGTGCTGCACGTCCAGCTCCTGTCCAAGATCGCCCGGACCATCGGCAAGTTTCTCCGCCTGAACGAAGACCTTCTGGAGGCCATCTCTCTGGGCCACGACATCGGCCACCCCCCCTTCGGCCACGACGGGGAGCGCATCCTCTCGGGCCTCTGCGAGACCCACGGCGTCGGCCCCTTTCTCCACAGCCTCCAGGGAGTGTGGTTCCTGGACCGGCTGGAAAAGCAGGGGCGGGGGCTCAACCTCTCCCTCCAGGTCCTGGATGGGATCCTCTGCCACGACGGGGAAACCCATGTGGAACGCCTCTCCCCCCAGGGGGACAAGACCTTTGCTTCCCTTGAGGCCGAGATCGGGGCCAAGCTGGCCGATCCGGCCGCGTCCTTGAAGCCTATGACCCTGGAAGGCTGCGTGGTCCGACTGGCGGACACCATCAGCTACATAGGCCGGGACCTGGAGGATGCCATCACCCTGAAGCTGCTGCGGCGGGAAGAATTGCCGCCCGAGGTCGCCCAAAACCTCGGCCGGACCAACGGCGCCATAGTGTACAGCCTGGTGGCCGATCTCATCACCCACAGCTTTGATAAGAACTATGTGGGTTACAGTCCCGAAGTCGGCCGGCTCTTAAAAAAGCTCAAGGAGTTCAATTACCGGCGGATTTACGACAATCCCCGCATCAAGTCCGAGACCCCCAAGATTGAGGCCCTGTTCCACCGGCTGTTTGAGCGGTTTTTGGCGGATATGGGGGCGGGCCGTGAGGATTCGCCCATCTGGGTGGATTTCCTGGCCGCCATGGACCCGGGTTACCGGGAGTCCCGCCGGCCGGCGGAAATTGTCCGGGATTTCCTGGCCTCCATGACCGACGCCTATTTTTTGCGGACTTCCCAGGACTTGTTTTTCCCGCAGCCCTTGCGGGTGGGGTTCGGTTAAGGGTGGCCATGCGCCTTATGACGTTTAATCTCAGGTTTGCCACTCCCTTGGACGGCCCCAATGAATGGGAGTTCCGGAAGGACCTGGTGGTGGAGGTCATCGGCAAGCATCTGCCGGACCTGTTGGGGACCCAGGAAGGGACCGTGCCCCAGCTCCTCTACCTGGAGGAGCATCTGACCGGCTATCTGCCATTAACGGCCCATCGCCGGGTGGACCCCACCTGCCAGTATCCCACCATTTTCTATCGGGGCGACCGCTTTGACGTGGATGAGGGCAATGAGTTCTGGCTTTCCGAGACCCCTCAGGTGCACCGCAGCCTGAGTTGGGGATCAGCCTTTCCCCGCCTGGTCACCTACGGGCGGTTTCGGGAAAAGGGCCGGGACGCCAGCTTTTACTTCATCAACACCCACCTGGATCATATTTCTGCGGCGGCCCGGTATGAGGGCGCCCGGATGATCCGGGAATTTTTCTTTCCCTTGAAACAGCCGATGATACTGGCGGGGGATTTTAACGAGTCGCCGGACGGCCCGGTGTATGGGGAATTTATCCACGCCGGCAGCCCCCTACAAGATACCTGGAGGCAGGTGCAGCCGCCGGAAGAAGAGGACACCACCCAGCACGGGTTCGATGGGCGGCCCCGGGGCAGCCGCATCGACTGGATTCTGGCGACCCCGCCGTTTTTGGTCCGGCGGGTGGCCATGGTCACGGATAATCAGGAAGGCCGCTACCCTTCCGATCACTTTCCTTATGAAGCAGAGGTTGAGTATTGAGATGGTTTTAAGAGCGTGGTTAATTTTATTGGTCCTCCTGACGGGGGCGCAACTGGCCGGCGCCGATACGGCCCCGCCCCTCTATACCCAGGTGGCCGGCGGCGAAAAAGAGATTGCCATTGAGAAACCCACCAGCGTGGATCGCCTGGCCCTGGAGCAGGGGGTGCGCTGGGTGACGGTGGTCCGGGAGAACTGCCTGAAAAAGCCTTATAAGCTCAAACCAGGCATGGTGCTCAAGATCAACAACACCCACATCGTGCCCACGGAGGTGCAAAACGGCCTGGTCATCAATTTGCCGGAATTGCGTCTGTACCATTTCCAGAACGGGGCCTATCAGCGGCGCTATGCCCTGGCGGTGGGCAAGCCCAGCTGGCCCACCCCCACCGGGAACTATAAGATCTGCGAAAAGCGCAAGAACCCCACCTGGAACGTGCCGCCGTCCATCCAGGAGGAGATGGACGAAATGGGTCAAGAAGTGGTGACCAAGGTCCCCCCCGGCCCCAAGAATCCCCTGGGAAAATACTTTATGGCGACCACGGCCTCGGGGGTGGGCATCCATGCCACCAACCGCCCCTGGAGCGTGGGTTTCTATGTGTCCCACGGCTGCATCCGCATGCTCCCCAACGAGATCGAAAACCTCTTCCCCCAGGTAGAGGTGGACACCCCGGTGAAGATCATTTACCGGCCCATCAAACTGGCCCTGACGCCCCAGGGCCGGGTGTATCTGGAGGCCATTCCCAATATCTACCAGTGGGAGTTGAACCCCCTGGAATGGGTCCAGGACATGGCCGAGTACTACCAGATAACCGATCGCATCGATTGGGCTAAGGTCCCGCCCATCCTCAAGGCCAAATCGGGCCTGGCCCAGGACATCACCAAGATCGGGGCTGGGCCCCTCCCCGCCGCCCCCGCAACCTCCAATGCCCCCAAGGAGGTCAGGCTTTCTCCTTTACAGGGCCAGGCGGTCAAGGTAGAATAGACTCCGTCCGGTGACCGGCAGCAGCGCCGATAATCAGGTGAGCCAAGGACAGCCAGACACTCCGGATTCCGGGGCTCGCAGGTCCTCTATAAACGAAACGGCTTGCGGCCTCATCCGGCGATCCGGTTGCCCCGGGCCTTCACCGCAACTTTTTAGCTTCATTGACAAAGGACGACATTATGATTCGACTCCGGTTTGTGCCAATGATTTTGGGAGTGCTCCTGGTGTTGGGGCTTGGCGGGGCGGCCCTGGCCCAGCAACCCCCGGCCAAGTGCGGCCCCGACCACGCCATCCTTTACAAGCGGGCCGTGAAGCTGCTGGATAACGCCGAAAAAAAATTGACGGCGGGCTATACGGCCGAAGCCAAGTCCCAGGCGAAAGAGGCCAACTCCCTGTTCACCATCCTGCAAAAAGAGTGCGGCCCCCAGCAGGCGGAGCGGGCCCTGACGGACCGGGAGATCCAGCAGGAGGCCATCAACCAGAAGCTGGCCGCGGATGAATTGGCTCAGGCGGAGCGCCTGATCAAGTCCGCGGAAGAAAAACAGCAGAAGGCCGTCAAGCTCGAGACGACCCAGCCGGACGTCTACGTGAAGTTACAGCGGGAAGCCAAGGCGGGATTCGAACAGGCCCACAAGCGCTCCATCAAATCGGAAATTTACGCCCTGCGCAACCAGCAGATGGTCTTCGGTTTTCTGGGCCGGTGATCTGCTGGCCCACTCGGCTTGAGAGATAACCCGGTGCGTCTCAAGATCACGGCGGCGGCCACCGGCCCCCTCCAGGTGATTTCCTACCTGGTGGCCTGTGAGGCCTCAGGCGAAGCGCTGCTCATCGATCCGGGCGGTCCTTCTGACGAGTTGTCGGCTAAACTCCGGGAAGAAGGCTGGCGCTTGCGCTGGATCGTCAACACCCATGGACATGCCGACCACATCGCCGGTAACGACCACTGGGCCGCGGCCACCGGCGCCCGGATCGTCATCCACCGGTTGGACTGGGAGTTTTTTCGGACGCCAGAAATGCAAGCCGCGGCTCGGGCCGAGGGCTTCCCGCCTTTGACCCGGGCGGATGTGCTGGTGGCCGACGGCCACCAAATCCCCCTGGGCGCCTGCCAGGCCCTGGTCCTCCATACCCCGGGCCATTCCCCGGGGGGTATCTGCCTCTCTTTCCCCGGCCAGCTGTTCACCGGGGACACGCTGTTCGTGGGCGCCGCCGGACGCACCGACCTGCCGGGGGCGTCCCTGACTCAACTCATCGCCTCCCTGGAAGCAAAAATCATGCCCCTGCCGGACGAGACCCGCATCTGGCCCGGCCATGACTACGGCGAGACCCCGACCTCCACCCTGGGCGAGGAAAAGGTCAACAACCCTTTTCTCACCGATTTTTTCTAGCAGTCCCCCTGATACCAAGTTGCCGTCATAAAGGTAATTCTGGCTTTATGGTCGCAACCCCCGTAGGGGCGGTTCGCGAACCGCCCCTACAATTCGGATGATTACTTGTT
>JAGVPN010000450.1 GCA_020052215.1 Syntrophobacterales bacterium | reverse complement strand
GCTGCTGGTGGCCGACATCGACCGGGGCGGGGTGTTCGCGGCCACCATCGGCGCCTTTCACCTCCTGACCTTAGGCGAGCGCCGGATGCTCCGGGGTTTTATCATCAACAAGTTCCGGGGGGATCCGGCCTTGTTTGAGGAGGGGGTGACGATCATCCAACGCCGCACCCGGCGGCCCGTCCTGGGGGTGGTGCCCTACGTCAATGATCTGGTCCTCCCGGAAGAAGACAGCGTCGCCCTGACCCGCAAACGTTTGGCGGGGACCTGGGAGGCAGACGGCGGCCTCAGGATCGGCGTGCTGCGCCTCCCCCACATCTCCAACTACACCGACTTTGATCCTGTGGAGCAGGAGCCCGGGGTCAATCTTCGCTACCTGGACCACCGGGATGAGCTGACGGGCCTGGACCTGCTGATCCTGCCGGGGACCAAGAACACCATCAGCGACCTGCTCTATTTGAAGGAGACCGGCCTGTTTCGCCGGATTCAGGCCTACGCCAGGGCTGGCGGCCGGGTGGTGGGCATCTGCGGGGGCTACCAGATCCTGGGGCAGGAAGTCCGGGACCCCCTGGGGGTGGAAGGCGAACCCCGGGCGGAACCGGGGTTAAACCTTTTGCCGGTGATAACTACCATGGCCGGGGCCAAGACCACCACCCAGGTGCAGGCCCGGGTGCCGGGCCCGAGAGATTGCGGGGTGCTGTCGGCCTACGAGATCCATATGGGGGTCACGGAAACCCCAGGGGAGGGGCAGCCCGCCTTCGAAATTGTCAGCCGGAACGGCCAACCCCTTAACGTGGCCGATGGCTGGGTTTCTCCGGACCGCCGCGTCTGGGGCGCCTACCTCCACGGCCTGTTCGATAATGACGGCTTCCGCCGGGTTTTTCTGCAAGAATTGCGACGGACCAGTCCGGGCATGGACACCACCGTACCGGCGACGTCTTATGAAAACTTTCAAGAAGCCCAGCTGGATCGCCTGGCTGACCTTTTGCGGCGTCATCTGGATATGGCGCAGATCAACGCGATGATCCAAACGTAAAAAATGACTAATTTGCCTGACAAGACCCCCCTCCACGGGGGCGACGTGTATTTTCTGGCCCGCACCCTGGGGGTTGAGCTTACCGACCTCCTGGATTTCTCCGCCAGCATCAACCCATTGGGATTTCCCCCGGGGCTGACCGTAGCGGTACAGGAGGCTCTTACAGAAATCGTCCACTACCCGGACCGCCGCAGTCTGAAACTGCGCGCCGCCCTGGCGGCCTATCATCGCCTCACCCCTGAGGAAATCCTGGTGGGCAACGGCTCCACCGAGCTGATCTACCTGGTGGCCCGGGCTCTTAGACCGAACCGGGGGCTCATCGTCATCCCGGCCTTCAGCGAATATGAACACGCCCTGAACCTGGCCCGGGTGCCGGTGGCTTTCCACCCCACCCGTGAATCCCACCATTTTACGCTGGGCGATGTCCCGGAGCCGCAAGCCGGCGATTTGGTCTTCCTGGCCCATCCCGCCAGTCCCAGCGGGGTGCTGCTGGACCCGGAGTTGTTCCTCACGCTGGCGGCTCGGATTGAGGCGGCGGGAGCCTATCTCCTCCTGGATGAAGCGTTTATCGATTTCGTGGAAGAGGCCTCCTTGAAAATTTACCTGGGCCGGTTTCCCCGCCTGATGATCCTGCGCTCTTTCACCAAATTTTTCGGCATCCCGGGGATGCGCCTGGGTTTTTTGTTGGGAGCCCCAGAACTCATTGCCCGCCTGGCGGAGGCCCAGGAGCCCTGGTCGGTGAACACCATGGCCCAGGCTATGGGGCGGGCCTGCCTGGCCGACCGCGAGTATATGAGCCGGACCCGGACCCTGATCAAAGGTGAGCGGGAATTTCTCTTTGACCGGCTGGCGGCGCTGCCGGGGCTCACCCCGTTTACCAGCGTGGTGAATTATCTCCTGGTGAAACTCACCCGGCCGGACATGACCGCGGCCACCTTGCGGCAGCGGATGCTGGCCCACCGCATCGTGATTCGGGACGCCGCCAATTTCCGGGGGCTGGATGAGCGCTTCTTCCGCCTGGCGGTGCGAAGCCGTACCGAAAATGAACGGCTGCTTAAGGCCCTGGAGCAGTGTTCGGGGATTTGAGGGCGAGGCCAGGGGCTTTTCGGTAGCCCCTGCCCCAACCCCTATGCAAGACTGGTGCAAAAGATTTTTCCCATGAAATGTAAGGCAAAGACCATAATGCCAGTGGCACAGGCTTCCAGCCTGTGGGCAAAGCTTGAGAAAACCACTACTCTTTCCACAGGCCAGAGGCCTGTGCCACCAAACTGAACCCGGAGTAAATTATGGGCCTGGCCCTGCCTTTTCTGCTGGCTTATCTGCTGGATCTCCTGCTGGGGGACCCCCCCGACTGGCCACATCCGGTGCGCCTTTTGGGCAGCATCATTAAGTACTGGGAGTCGGTGCTCTACCGGACCCGGGTGGGGGCCGGGGCGCTGTTCTGGCTGGCGGTAATGGCCACCACTTTGGTCCTCATGTTGGGGGTGCTGGGGGTGGCGGCGTTGCTGCCGCCCTGGGGCGGGATTGCGGTCCTCACCTACTTCCTGTACACCGGCCTGGCCACCCGCAGCCTCCACCAAGAGAGCCTCAGGGTGGAGGCGGCCCTGGTCAAGGGCGATCTGGACGGGGCCAGGGCAAGCCTTTCCTTGATTGTGGGCCGGGAAACCTCCCACCTCTCCCTGGAAGATATGCGCCGGGCCGTGATTGAGACCGTGGCGGAAAACCTGGCCGACGGGGTGGTGGCCCCCATGTTCTTTACCCTGATGCTGGGCCTGCCGGGGCTGTTTTTTTACAAGGCCGCCAACACCATGGACAGCATGGTGGGCTACAAAAACTACTGGTATGCCCGGTTCGGCAAGGTGGCGGCCCGGGCGGATGATGTCCTCAACTTCATCCCGGCCCGCCTCACAGCCCTCCTGATGATTCCCACGGCCGCCGCCCTCGGCCTTGATTGGCGGGGGGCCTGGCAAACCCTCCTCCGAGACCGCCGCAAAGCCGCCAGCCCCAACGCCGGCTGTCCCGAAGCCGCCATGGCCGGGGCCTTGGGGGTGCGCCTGGGAGGCCCCAGCACCTACTTCGGCCGCCTGGTGGATAAACCCTTTATCGGCGAGGCCCGCCAACCTCTGGACCAGGAACGCTATCGCCAGGCCGTCCGCCTCTTGTACGGCACCTCTCTGGCAATGGCCACCCTAACCCTGGTGGGCCTCCTGGCCAGCCGCGCCGGCGTCTGGGGATTGCTCTCCCTGGTCAGATAAAGGCCCGCCAGGCAGATCGTCTCTTTAACCACAGCTACTAACGCCTGTCCTAATATTTATAGTCCTTTGGCTTATACTTATAGTCCTGTTGAGGATAATAAGGGTTCTGGTCCCGGGGCGTTGGGTTTAACGAGGTTGGGGGCGCGGGAGTCGGGGTCGCGGGCAGCGGTACTTTCAAGCTGCCGGTATAAGGGTTAAGTTGTCCGGTATAGGGATTAATTTTACCGGGAGTCGAATGCTGTTCCTTTTTGAGATCCTCCGGGGTCTGCCAATGCCCTTCGACCTGGGTGCCGTCTTGGTCGGTATACGGCTCAATCCATGTTTGCCCCCAGGCGGATGACGCCACCAATACTAACCCACAAATCAACCCGACCATGAGCTTCTTCATAAAGCGCTCCTGCATTGCCGGATAAGTCTAAAAAGCATCCATAGGGGAACTTGCCATAAAAAAAGGCCCGGCTCGGTCAAGAGGCGGGGCTTGCGGCTAGGAAATTCATGGTGGCACAGGTTTTCAACCTGTGCGCCGGCGGCCTCCTACTCTCCCCTGGTGGCCCAGGCTTCCAGCCGGTGAACCCGCTGAGGATCATCGGCGTTGCCGGGCTTAACTACCGAGTTCGGGATGGGATCGGTTTTAGAGGTCTTCAGGTTTTAGACCGGTCACTTTTGCAATTCGCGCGAGCATTCGCGGCCCAATTTCCTCACTATCATGGAAGGCGAAAACCACATCCGGCCAACCGGAGCGAGACAATGTGCGGTGCGAGCCGGAAGTTTTAGACGTACGCTTGATCTTCCAGCCGATCCTCTCCAAAGCAGCCAATACCCGTTTGGCTTTGGTGGCGGGCCAGCTACTCATGCCGCGGCAAACAGAATATTTATCGGCTCGGCCAGCATCTCCCCGTGTTCCAGGCGCTCAGCCAGGACCCGCAAGGTCAGGGCTTGGGCCTTGGCCAGGGCTTCCTGGCGGGTCTGCCCATAGACCATCACTCCGGGAAGTTCTATCACCTCCGCCAGCCAGCGGCCATCTTCTTCCTGCTCTGATTCAACGGTAAATTGCATAACCTTACCCTCTGCTTTCTTTATACCAAATCATCCCTGCATGTAGAGAAAAAAAACCCGCCTCTGTCAAGATACGGGCTTGCGGCTAGGAAATTCATGGTGGCACAGGTTTTCAACCTGTGCGCCAACGGCCTCCTCTTTTCCCCTTGTGGCACAGGCTTCCAGCCGGTGAAACCGCTGAGGATCATCGGCGTTGCAGGGCTTAACTACCGAGTTCGGGATGGGAGCGGGTGTGGCCCCCGCGCTATACCATCTTACTCATAATGGGTCCACATGCGGATGATTTTGATGATTTTCTCCGGTTCCAGGACTTCGTAGACCAGTCGGTGCTGAATATTGATGCGGCGGGAATAAGCGCCGGCAAGGTCCCCCACCAGTTTTTCAAACCGGGGAGAACTGCGGAAAGGGTCTTCCCGGATAATTTCCAACAGCTCGATAGCCTTGCCTTTGAGACCGGCGGCGGCCAGCTTTTTGGCGTCCTTCTGGGCCTGTTTGGTATAAACAATCTCCCATGTCACCAATCAAGCTCCCGGACACACTCCTCAACCGGCGTCTGCAAACCCTCCCGGATGGATTCCCTCATGCCGGGAATGGACAAGAGGTACAGGGTTTCCTGAATCGCTCGCCAATCCTCCTCGGAAACCAGCACTGCATTGCCCCGCTTGCCGGTAATGAGAATCGGCTCATGCGAGGCTGCCGCCTCATCCACCAGGCGGCCCAGCCTACCCCGGGCCTCGCTTACCTTCATAATAGTCATTTTCCTCACCTACTTTCTTCTCATGTTCACAGAGTACCAAATTATTAGAGCCTGCGCCAAATAAAAAAGCCCGCCTCTGTCAAGAGACGGGCTTGCGGCTAGGAAATTAATGGTGGCACAGGTTTTCAACCTGTGCACCGGCGGCGTCCTGCTTTCCCCTGGTGGCACCGGCTTCCAGCCGGTGAACCCGCTGAGGATCATCGCCGTTGCCGGGCTTAACGAGTGGGTTCGGGATGGGATCGGAAAATGGCAAAATTAATTCAGTAGACTTCATCATGCGTGCCGATGGTTTCCAAAAAAACTTCTTCTTTATCCAGAAATTTAAAAACCACCCGCAGGTCATAGCCTAAAGAAAAGGCAAAATTGCCTTTTAACGGGCCTCCCAGTTTGTGGGTTTTCAGAATCGGATGGAATGGGTCTTTGACAAATAATTTTAGCGCATCAGATAATTGTTGATTAATTTCTGGATAATGTTTTATTTTCTTCTTATAAACCCTCTTAAATTTTGGGCCCCAGACAATTTCAACCACTTTCCAGGTCCCTCATTAAATCTTCTACCGTCCCTCTTTGGGTCAGTCCTTTCTTATGCTCTCTCTGCGCTTCTTTAACGTCTCGAACAATTCTCATCCTCTTTTGCTCAATATTGCGCTTTTTGAGAAGGTCCAAGAGCATCTCTTGATCCTCAATGGGAAGGCGGGAAAATTCATCCAGGAAATTATCCAAAGTAAGGCCTAAGGGCGACATGGCTAACTAAACTCCATATTTTTCCTACAAAATAATAAAAAAGCCCGCCTCCGTCAAGGGGAGGCGCTGGCCTCAAATCCACCGCCTAACTTTGGCGGGAGGGGGGTCTGCCTTTTTGGGCTCGTTATTTATAAAATTGTCATCCCGGCAGCCTGCCAGCCGGTCTCTTCTAACCGCCGGCGGCCGGCTATCCGGTGTTAAGGCGGGATGCGCTTCGCTTTCCCGCCCTACGGGCTAATATAATAAGAATAATTAAAAAGATGTCAAAAAAAGTGCCCCAACAATAATCAATTAATATATTTGCAATAAAAGCCCCCAAAATTACTATGGATGCCTGCCATAACCACCGATTGGCGCTAGGATGGTCATCCTTCTCTTCTTTCATCTCCAATTCTATCCCGAGTATTTTGGATATTGTAATAATCCACTGTCCTCTTTTAGTGGTAGAGTGAATTATTTCTAACTTCAGATCATCTACCCGCAATAACTTCGCAATGCAATCAATTGCCTTATATGACCACCTAGGATTTTTATCTTTTACTTCTTTAATTATACTATCGCGATTATATAAACAACTATCTAATAATTCAGATAGCCTATTCTCTGCTTCTTCGGCAACTTTTTGATTGATGTTATTGGATTGTCCTGATCCCTCCATGTATAGAAAAACATATATCGCTATGATAATAAACGTAAAAATAGAGATAATGCTGAATGCGTAACCCAATGGAAACTTTGAATTTATTTTAAATGCAACGCATGCTGCATAAAATGTCAATGAAGTGATAACAACCTGCAACTCACGTTTGATACGTTTTTCGTGAAGATCGCGGTGTGTTTTTGAAATGAACTTCAGTACATCGATCTCTTTATCGGAAAGTGAATTTTTGCTTGGCATAAAATGCCTCCGTTCCGAATAGGCCCTCATTTTTCAAACGCAATAACCAATTATAATTAAAACATATTTAAGTCCAAATCAAATAAAAAAAGCCCCCCTCCGTCAAGAGGGGGGCTACTGCTATGAAAATAAATCCGGCGGCGTCCTACTTTCCCACGCAGTCACCCACGTAGTATCATCGGCGTTGCAGGGCTTAACTACCGAGTTCGGGATGGGATCGGGTGTGGCCCCTGCGCTATGGCCACCGGAAACTTTGAGCCAGTAGTCAGTAGCCAGTTGTCAGTGGCGGTCAGGGTCAGGCATTTGCTGACTACTGGCTACTGGCTACTGGCTACTTCATTTAAAGCAAATCTGGAAGAAAGAGAATCCTTAGGAGTTTCTAAAAGCAAGGGAAATATGGTCAAGCCGCACGGCCGATTAGTACCAGTCGGCTTCACACATTACTGCGCTTCTACCTCTGGCCTATCAACCTGGTGGTCTACCAGGGGCCTTTAGAGACTTTCGTCTGGGAGAGCTATTCTTGAGGTCGGCTTCCCGCTTAGATGCTTTCAGCGGTTATCCGGTCCGAACATGGCTACCCGGCGCTGCGCCTGGCGGCACAACCGGAACACTAGCGGTTCGTCCATCCCGGTCCTCTCGTACTAGGGACAGCTCCTCTCAACTCTCCTACGCCCACACCAGATAGGGACCAAACTGTCTCACGACGTTTTAAACCCAGCTCACGTACCGCTTTAATTGGCGAACAGCCAAACCCTTGGGACCTTCTTCAGCCCCAGGATGCGATGAGCCGACATCGAGGTGCCAAACCTT
>JAGVPN010000492.1 GCA_020052215.1 Syntrophobacterales bacterium | reverse complement strand
GGCCTCCCGGTTGCCCCGGGCCTGATGCAGGGCTTTCTGAATGATCAAGAGCTCGCTGTCCCAGCGTTGCCGGTGCAAGTGGGCCGTGGCCGCCGGGCGGGGGCGGGGGGATTCCAGTTCAGGCAGCAGGTCTTTGGTGATCACCGTCCCTTTGACGAAGACGAAGGCATACTCCAGCACCCGCTCCAGTTCCCGGATATTCCCCGGCCAGGCGTAGTTCTGGAAGAGGCTCATCACCTTGGGGTCGACCCCGCGCACCTCTTTGCCGTATTTGCGGTTGAGCCTGGCCAGGCAGTGGTTCACCAAAAGGGGGAGATCTTCCTGGCGCTCCCTTAGCGGCGGCAGATAAAAAGGCACGGTGCGCAGGCGGTACAACAGGTCCATGCGGAAGCGGCCGCGGCGCACCTCCTCCAGCAGGTTGCGGCTGGTGGCGGCGATAATCCGGGCCTCCATGGGGATGGGCCGGGAGCTGCCCACCCGTTCGAAGACCTTGGATTCCAGGACCCGGAGCAGCTTGACCTGCAATTCCAGTTTGAGTTCGCCGATTTCGTCCAGGAACAGGGTCCCGCCTTTGGCCATTTCAAAGCGGCCCATCTTGTGGCTGATGGCTCCGGTAAAGGCGCCCTTGACATGGCCGAACAATTCCGATTCCATCAGGGTCTCCACCAGGGCCGAACAGCTAAAGGCCACAAAGGGACCGGCAGCCCTGGGACTCCGGAGGTGGATGGCCTGGGCGAAGAGGTCCTTGCCGGTCCCCGACTCGCCTTCCAGGACCACCGTGGCCTCGGAGCGGGCGACGTCGGGCAGCATGGCCAGCAGGCGTTGCATGGGGGGGCTCTGGCCGATGATCGCCACCTCCCCCGGGACGGGGAACCGGGCTTCCCGCCGGGGCAGGGCCAACCCCAGGGATTGAAAGGTTTCCACCCCGCCGACAATCGCCTCTCGTTGGTTGCGGATGGGGGCGGTGCTGATCAGGAGATTCAGCCAGCGTCCCGCTTTATCCTTGATGCGCACGCCCTGATCTTTCCGGGTGACGCCGTCTTCCAGGGTGGCTTTCAAAGGGCACCCCGTTTTACAGTGATCCGCCTGAAAGACCTCCCAGCAGTAGCGGCCCACCACCTCTTCCGGGGAAAAGCCGGTGAGCTCTTGCGCGGTGCGGTTGAACGCGGTGATGGTCCGCCGCTGGTTGACGATGAACAGGCCCCGGTCCAGGTGCTCAAACACGGCCCCGGGCTTCACCCCGAGACCGAAATTGGACCGGGCCGACCACGATTCGGTCAGGGGATCGTCGTGAAACGCCAGGACCGCGCCGATAATTTTCTGGTCCTGGCCATAGAGCGGGGCCACGGAATATTTCAGGAACCGCACCTGGTCAGACGGGAGCAGGATTTGGGTCAAGAGCTGGGCGCGTATGACGCCCGATTCCAGGGTTTCCTGCAACGCCAATTCGGCCTGGGACAGATAGGGTTTAGGAAAAATTTCGGACAGGGAAAGGGTCTGGCCGGGCGTAAACCTCACCCTGAGGAGTCTTTCGGCCTGGAGGGTAGTCGAGAGGATCACCTGTTCGGGGGAGAGAATGAGAATCCCGTCTCCCGGGGGCAGGTCGTCATAATCGTCATGGCCATCAATCACTATAAACCTCGGCCGGAATCGGCAGGCGCCGCCAATCCTATCCGTAAACTCCCCTTCCCCTGGGGGGCTAACCAGATAAAAACAGGGACCCGCGGAACCGCGGGGTCCCCTGGCGGACTCATAATTGGGCTAAGGGATACATGGCCTCAGGCAGGCTGGAAGCTTTGGGGGCCGGCGGCGATTCGGGAGCCACCTGCCGGGTGGAGCCGTGGTGTTTGGGCATCAGCCACGGGGCGCGCCGGAAAATCACCCTTAGGCCGTTGGCTTGATGTCGTCGGAAAACGTTTATTCCCTACTGTTCCGCCTCTTCCAGGGAGCGGATGCGCCATTTGCCCAGCTCTTTGGCGAACCGCACCTGAAAGGTCTGGGTACTGCTTAACAGATCCTGGGTTCGCCGGTTCTTGGTGTCCATGTACCAGGTGACCCGGGCGATGGCGTTGTCGGGGTCGATGGACTGAATTTTGTCGATGGTAAACACCAGGTTGGTAAAATCAAAGCCTTCCCAGGCTTTCAAGGTGCTGGCGCGCTTGTTGTCCAGTTCCGGGTAGGTGAGGGAGTAAACGCTCATAAACAGGACGATATCTTTGCGCAACTGGGCTTCCCGCAAGATGGCAAGCTCCTTTTGCAACTGCTCTTGCAGGGTCGCTTCGGCCGGTTTGGCCGGCTCCGGGGCCGGGGTGGCCGGCTTAGTGGGAGCAAGGGTTGCCGCAGGCGGGGCGGGAGCCGGCGCTTCGGCTTTGGGAGCCAGAGCCGGCGCCGGGGGCGTTGACGTGCCCCGGGTGAACAGCAAGATCAGCAAGATGATGACCAGTATCGCCGCACCCACCAACACGCCGGTGAGCCAAGACGGCATGCCGGCTTTTGGGGCCGAAGCAGGGGAGGGGGCCTGAGCCTGCGCAAGTGGCGTCTCAGCCTCCGCCGCAAGAGCGGCCGGGTCCCCTTTCAGGGGAGCATCGCATTCATGGCAAAATTCCTGGCGGTTAGAGACCCGCACGTCGCACTGGGAACAAAAGGTGTCCCCCTGTTCCGGATGCAGCAAGAAACTGCCGCACGTGCTGCAATAGCGTTGGCCAGCTTCATACGGGACTTGGCAATGGGGGCATTGAGGCATGGTGGACCTCCGGGGCGCCGAAATCAACTCGATGGATATTGGAAATTAGCCCATGAAATCGCAAAACCATGGATATGTCAATAAAAAATTTATCAAATACTCCAAGGGGCCGTCATCAGGGCATCGCTTCGTGATAGCCCCGGCATCGAGGTGCATTTGGCAGTTGAGGAGTAGGCCGGTTTCATTTATAATCGTACTGTAACTATAGGTGTGTTCAAGGGAAATTTCGGTGGCCGCGGCTCTGGGGAAGTTAAAGAAATGGTTCGCCCGTAAGCGCACGTCGCGACCGCCTGCCGTATCCCTGGGGCCCCCGCCCGCCCTGCTGGAACGCTATCTCCAGTACAAGCGCCTCCTGGCGGCCAACAGCGCTATTTTGACTACCGTGGCCGATATCCAAGTCAAGATGGATGAAGGATTCCTGTTTGACATGTACTATGTCCGGGAGGCCTGTGACCGGCTGGGCCAGGAGGTCGAGGCCCTAGTGGGGGCCTTGAACGGCATGGCCGGTGGCCGCTATGCCGCCCTGGACACCGCCCGCCGGCGGGTGGCCCATCTGGTGGCGGAGGAATTAGTTGGGGCCAAGATGCAGCCGGTGCCCCTGGCGCTGCCCTTGGCCGAAGTAAGAGAAGGCCTGTTTTACGGCGGCAAGGCCGAGAAACTGGGCGAACTCACCCGGCTGGGGCTCACGGTGCCCGAAGGCTTTGGGGTGAGCGCCTATGCCCAGAAGCTCTTTTTTGAAAGCGTGGGTCTGGAGGAATTCATCCGAGAGGCCATCTCCCACTCGCAGATCCGCAATCTGGAAAGTCTGCGGGAGGCGGGAGAGGCCATCCAGGCAAAAATCATGGCGCAACCCCTGCCGCCGGAGCTCTCCCAGGCCATCGCCGAGCATCTGGCGCAGCTGAGCTCTTCCCGGCTGGCGGTGCGCAGTTCGGCGCTCCAGGAGGATAGCTTCTTCAGCTTTGCCGGCCAATTCGAGACCGTGCTCAACGTGCCCCGGGACCAGGTGGAGGCGCGTTACAAGGAGGTCATCGCCTCCCAGTTCACCCCCAGGGCCCTTTACTACTGCCATTCCAGCGGTTTTTCCTACCAGGAACTGGCCATGGGGGTCCTGGTCATGGAAATGGTGGCGGTCAGGTGCGCCGGGGTGCTCTATACCGATGATCCCCGGGGCGGGAAGGGCGCCATGATCAACGCCGTCTCCGGGCTGGGCTCATTGGCAGTGGGCGGGGTGGTGGAGCCCGACATTTACCGGGTCGAGGACGGTAGGATTGCGGCCCAGCACGTGGGCGAGAAGAGTCACATGCACGTTGCCGCCTCGGCAGGAGGGGTCCTGGATATAGCCACCCCGGCAGACCTCCAGGGACCCTGTCTGGCGGAGGATCAGGCCCTGGCCCTGGCCGAACTGGGAAACCGGGTTAAGCAGCACTTTGGCGTGCCCCAGGATATTGAGTGGGCCCAGGACACCCAGGGCAGGTTTTCCCTGTTGCAGGCCCGGCCCCTGCGGGTGAGCGCTAAGCTTAAGGCCGATTACCTGCCGCCCCAGATCAAGGGGGCCGAAATGCTCCTGTCAAACGGCATCATCGCCTCCCGGGGGGCGGCCGCCGGCTCGGTCTACCTGCTCCGTGACGAGGCCCTGGATGCCATCCCCCAGGACGCGGTGCTGGTGACCACCCGAGCCTTGCCAGAGTATGGCGTGGTGGTAGGCCGGGTGGCGGCGGTGATCTGTGAGGCCGGCAGCGCCACCAGCCACCTGGCCACGGTGCTGCGGGAGGCCAGGATTCCGTCGCTGTTCGGGGCCAAAGGGGCTACGGCCGTGCTCCAGCCGGGGGATTTGGTTACGGTGGACGCCTTCTACGGCAACATCTACGCCGGCCGGTTGGAGGAATTGCTCAAGGCGCCCCGGGGCGGCGATGACGCCGTTCGCCAGACCCGGGCCTACAAGGTGCTGAAGCGACTCCTGAAGCACATCACCCCCCTCAATCTCCTGGACCCCCGGGCCGCCAACTTCCGCCCCGATGGCTGCCGCACCTATCATGACATCACCCGTTTCGCCCATGAAAAAGCCATGGAAGAACTCTTCCAGATGTCCACCGGGCGTCTGGACGAGGAGGGGGCCCGGCGTCTGGTGAGCACCATCCCTCTGGAGCTCAACATCATTGACCTGGGCGGGGGCCTGAGTCCCGAGGCCGCCAATCTGGTCAAGGTCCGTCCCGAACATCTCACCTCCAGGCCCATGCTGGCATACTGGCGGGGGGTGAGCGCGGTGGGCTGGCAGGGTCCCAAGCCCGTGGACCTGGCCGGCTTCATGTCCGTGGTCATGAGCACCGCCACCGACACCAACATTACCGAAAGGCTCCACGAAAAGAATTTTGCCATCATCACTCACGATTATATGAACCTGTCCAACCGGTTGGGCTTTCATTTCGCCACTATCGAGGCCTTCCTGGGGGCCCCGGGGGAGAGCTATGTGAGCTTCACTTTCTATGGGGGCGGGGCCGAGTTGCCGCGGCGCATGCGCCGGGTCCGCTTTCTGACCAGGGTCCTGGAAGATCTGGGTTTCCGGGTGGAACCCAAAGAAGATTCCATTACCGCCCGCATCGACGGTTATGATGCCGACACCCTGGATGGGAAGCTGGAAGTCCTGGGCCGCTTGATGATGATTTCCAAGCAACTGGACATGGTCATGCTGGACGAGGGCGCGGTGGAGCATTATTACCGGGAATTTTCCCAAGGCCACATTCCGCAACGCGCTTAAGAGGCCCGACTATGCCCATGGAGAAGATCGTTTTTCGGCGACTGCTGACGGGCCTGGGCATCCTGGTGATCGTGCTGCTGGCGGTGGCCTTTATACTGGGGATTCTCTCCCTGAAGCGCACCCAGGAGATCGTCTCCGACGATTTTCAGCAGCAGCAACTCATCCTGGCCAAATCCACCGCCCGGCAGATCGAGGATGGCCTGGCGTTTCTGCGGCGGGAGTTGCGCATCCTGGCCTATTCGCCGGCCATCCAGTACCTGGAGGACGTGGCCTGGGCCAACCGCATGAAAGTCAGCTTCGATGAGCTCTCCAAAATGGGCGTGGTGGTGATTGAGCGCCTCGACTTTACCGGTAATCTGGCTGACAAGGCCTATGTGCTGGACGCCGGCGGCCCCCGCTTGCGGCAGGGAGATTTCAGCCAGGCGCCCGAGGTGGCCTGGGCCCGGGACCCGGCCAACCGGGGGAAGATTTACCAGGGACCCATTATCCTGCAGCCAAACGGCGACCATAAGACGCCCTTCATGATCATGGCCACCCCGGTGTACGAAGAGAGTGTGGACGAGTCTCACCCCCGGGCCACCGGCAACCTGGACGGGGTGCTGTTGTTTAAGATCGACCTGGCCCAGTTCACCGGTCACTACTGCGCCAACATCCGTTCCGGCCGCACCGGTTATTGCTGGGTGATGGACGACAAAGGCATCTTCCTGTACCATCCCGAGCGGGTTTTCATCGGGGAAGACGCTTTCACCGCCCGGGGCCAGCGAGACCCGGCCATCAGTTTCGCCGCCATTAATGAAATACAGAAAACCAAGATGTTGAAGGGGGAGGAGGGTACGGCCACCTACATCTCGGGATGGCACCGGGGCGTCATCCGGCAGATGGAAAAATTTGTGGCCTACACCAATGCCCATGTGGGTGCGGCCTGCCCCTACTCCCAGCTGAGTCGGGCCGACATCGACGCCCATGGCCGGCCCGGCTGTAAGGAAATCTGGCCGGTGGCGGTGGTGGCGCCCACCGACGAAGTCTACGGCACCATCCATTCCCTGTACGTGCGGCAATTCCTCATCCAGGGGATCCTCATCTTTGCCCTGATCTGCGCCGCCGCGGCGGTGATCTACTACGAATCCCGCTGGTCGGTGGAGTTGCAGGCCGAGGTGGACCGCACCACCGCCGACCTGCGCCTCAGTCAAACCCAATACAAATCGGTGGTGGAAAATGCCCGGGACCTGATCTTCCTGGTGGATGAGGCGGGCGCTTTCTTGAGCGCCAACACCGCCATGGCCCGGGTCTTTGGCATCCCGGCGGCGGGTATCGTCAGAAAGAAGATCGCCGATCTCTTACCCCGGGAAGACGCCGACGCCATGCTCAGCTGGGTGCAGGACACGGTGCAAAGCCGGAAGAGCTCGGAGATCAAGGCCCCTATGCGCCTCAAAGACCGGGTCTATTGGTTTTCCACCCATTTCGTACCCATCTTCGGGGAGGACGGCCGCTCCGTAGAGCAGGTGCTGGTCATGGCCCGGGACATCACCGACCGCCAGCAGATGGAAAATCAGATGGCCCAGACGGAGAAGCTGGCCTCCCTGGGCACCCTGGCCGCGGGGGTGGCCCACGAAATCAACAACCCCGTGGGCGTCATGCTGGGCTTTACCGAGTTGCTGCTGGACAAGCTGCCGCCGGACAGCAAAGAACACGAGATGCTCAAGACCATCGAACGCCAGGGGCTCAACGCCAAGCGCATCGTCGAAAACCTCATGACCTTTGCCCGCCAACCAGCCAAGCACGAGGATTTTACCGATATCAACGAAGATATTGCCAACGTTCTGGCGCTGGTCCAGAACAACCTGCTGACCAAAAAAGTGGACCTGGACCTGCGGTTGGCCAAAGGTCTCCCCCGGGTCCGGGGTGATGCCGGGGAACTGCAGCAGGTCTTTCTCAACCTGATCAACAACGCCGCCGCGGCCATGCCCAACGGCGGCAAACTCACCGTCATTACCAAGATCAACCCCTATAATCACCTGGTGGAAGCCATTTTCGCCGACAGCGGCACCGGCATTCCCAAGCAGTATGCCGACCGGATCTTCGTGCCCTTCTTTACCACCAAGAAAGTCGGGGAGGGCACCGGCCTGGGACTGGCCGTCAGCTATGCCATCGTCAACAAATACGGCGGCGCCATCCGCTTTGAGAGCCGGGCGGCTGAAGACGGCGGCGACGGCGCCACGGGCACCACCTTTTTCGTTGATTTACAACCCGAATACGCGGCCGCGCCGGCGAAGGCCTAACGCCGCGCAGTGAGGAGGTTATAAGATGGGACGGATTCTGGCCGTCGATGACGAACTGGATATGTTGGCCCTGCTCAAGATGATCATCGAGGGCTATTCCGACCACCAGGTGACGGTTACCAATAATCCCCTGGAAGCCACGGAACTGCTGGAAAAGGAAACCTTCGACCTGATTTTAACCGACCTCAAGATGCCGGGCATGGATGGCCTGGAGGTGCTGGCCAAGGCCAAACAGCAGGACGAAGAAGCCCTGGTGATGGTCATCACGGCCTATGGCTCCCTGGAGTCGGCGGAGGAGGCCATGGCCAAAGGAGCTTTTGACTACATCACCAAGCCCTTCCGCAAGGAGCAGATTCTGCTGTCCATTGACAAGGCCATGCGTTGGCGGGACATGGTGCGCCAAAACAAAGCCCTCAAGCAACGTCTGGATGGCAACTAGGGTCGGAGCAGAGAGCAAACGCTTCGCGGTGGTGGTTCTCAGGATGGTCGCAACCTGGATGGCGACCCCGCTATGCCCCGGCTGCTCAAAGATTTCTCGGTAATACCGGCGCCTGGAGGATCAGGGGTCGGGTGGCCCCGGTCAGGGGAAAGGACGACTGGTATGGAATGGGTGATAATCGTGGTGTTGGTTTTTCTGGTCATGACTTTTTTTCGCGGCGGTTGCTGAGGTAAATAATCGGTGCGGCTTGGTAAGCCGCTATTAACATAAATTTAATCTTATATAATCAATATAAAAACAAGGAGTTATCGATTGCACTAACCCACTTAATTTAAATTTCCAACCCTATTTCCAACCTTCACGCTAAAACCGCCCCGGAAAGCCCTGGATTGTGCTCTTGTCTCTTCGAGGCCGAACATCAATCCGAAAAAACTGAAAAAGGGGGGACAATTTTTGATTATCGCGACGGGTCTGAAGATGTGCAACCAAAACTGACCCCTTTTTGCATTGAAAACTGAATCTCTACTGAGCCTCTTGCAAAAGTCTTTTTGGAGTTTAATTTATTAACCAGGTGGGTCCCTTTTACTTGGCCACAAGTGGTCCCCTATTGCTTGTCCATTCACAATGGCAAATGCCCGTGGCGACGAGGCGCACCAGGACTTCGTCTTCTCGCGAGCCTCCGAACTCAAGTTCTTCGATTTTTAGTGGGCCGCCTTTTTTGTGCAGAACGGCCGGCTGAATCGTTTGCGCTTGCGCACTGGAACGGTGAGCCAGAGGTTAGCTCCTTCGAGAATTATTGGTGGGAATCGGTATAAAGCATTGGGTACTTGGGGCTATTCTTGCAGTTCTTTTTCTTGTTCCAGGATCTCCTTTATCCTTTGATGCAGAACTGGAATCTTATTCTGAACAACATCCCAGACAATATCATAGTCCACCCCGAAGTAGTCATGAATGAGACGATCCCTCATTCCGGCTATTGAACGCCACTCCACTTCAGGGTATCTTTGCTTTAGTTCATCACTTACTTTCTTCGAGGCCTCCCCAATGATCTCGATACTTCGTACAAAGGCACGCTTTAGACTCTCGCTGTGCATGAATTGGTCTTCGGTCAACCCCTGGTTATCAGAGATCAGGTACTCGCTTTCATCGAGAATATAGCAGAGATATTCACGCGGCGAGAGCGGCATATTCTACCTCTTTTAAAATATGTGGACCGATATAGGGACTAAGGGATTCCACCGTTACAAGTTCAACTCTGCGTTGGAAAATCTCTTCTAAAAAAAAAAGACAGGTCCATAAAGGCATCAAATGTTTTCTGTCCCACATCAAATTCTACTAGTAGGTCAATATCGCTGTCATGATGCTGTTCACCACGAATAAATGAGCCGAACAATCCTATCCGGCTTACCCCAAGTTCCTTGAGGATAGCCCGGTTTTGGTGGAGGATCTTCAATACATCCTGTTTGGTTTTTATGGAACCTTCCATTATCTGCTCCTCATTGCTATAAGGCTCCAAAGTTACTCAAGAGCACATTCTTAGAGGTCAGGACGACACCCTTTCGCACCTTGGGTCGCCCAAGCCTTCCTCTGGCCAACTCTGCCGCGCTCATGTCCAGCGCTTCCATCTGCTCCACGAGATGCTCGCCGGGATGTATGGCACTGCGTCCCATGATGAACCTCAATTGCTCCACTCCGGCGTGGCTTGGGCCTGTCCTGAGCGATCTAAAGTGTCTTTGCGGGGTCTCTGTTTTCGCGCCCGTGCCAAATCTTGACGATGATGACGGCCTCGTCCGTGACCGCATAGCGCAGCCAGTAACCGACTTGACCGAAGGGAATAAAAAAATCCCTCAATTGGGGCCGGTCGATGTCAATCACGGGGCGTCCAATTTGAGGGTGCGCCAGTTGCTTCCATGCCGCCTCACGAATTCGCTTTGCCGCTCGGTCGGCGGCGTCGGGGTTGTGAACGCGGATAACCTCCCGAAGGCGGGCCAGATCCGCAAGAGCTTCAGGAAACCATCTTAAGGAACGGGACACTTGCCCTCACGATCGGTTCCCCATGTTTCAAGCCATGCCTCAACAACCTCGTGACTGACCGCTTCGCTGGTTGCCGCGAACCGTGCCCAGCGCTCTAAGGTATCGCGCCGGATGTGCTCGGCCTCCTCCTCGCGTTCAAGGAATTGCCGGATCGCCTCCTTCATCAGCCAGTGTGGTGAACGCTTTCGGGCCTCTCCTAAAGCTTTCAGCCGGTCGTAGGTTGTATCGTCCAGTTTTACAGCCTTGCTTCCCATTATGTGCACCTCATGAGAGTATTAAAAAGTAATACCATCTTACACCTTTTTTTGCGTATGGGTCAAGCAAAAATCACTTACTGTGCGTCCGTGGACATTTAAGGCCATCTGATCCCCAGCAGCAACCGAGAGATGGTTTGCTACCTATCCGCAATCTGCCTCGCCTTCGCACGAAGCTATAAAAAGACCTGGTACGAAGTGCTTAGGGCTTTGGCCAGTCGTCTGGCCATCTCTTTTCCGATGGGGCGCTTGCCCTTCTCCATTTCCGAGATATGGCTGGCCTTGACCCCGATCATGGCGGCCAATTTCGCCTGGGTCAGTTCATGCATCAAACGAGCGCCTTTGAGAGTGTCTCCGGGATGGAAATTGGGAAACACCTCATCAATGCTGTAAAGGCGACCCTCTTCATCTTGCCCCTCGTTCGCCAGTATCCCCCTGTCCTCACCGCCGAGTAGCGCCAGAATATTATCCACCACTGCCCTAATTCTGTCAGCATGGACTGCAGGCACCCGAAAGCAAAGATCAGTAAATTCTTCGGTAGTCTGCTTTTTCGTGGGTTCCAACATATTTCACCTCTACCAACCGGATTCCTTGGTCCTTCACCTGCCGGGCCGCCACATAAGTCGCCTTGCCCTTTCTCAGGTGGCAATGATGACAATCGGCACGACCTTTCAGCTTGCCATAATTCGCCCAATTGGTCCGAACCGGGCCAAGAACCTTTATCTCCTCCAGCAAATACTTCAATCTTCTTTGAACGGCATCGGGAAGCTTTTCAGCTTGTTTTTTCGCCTTGGCTGAGAACCATACCTCCCAGTTCATGGGATAATAATACCCAATATTTGGTTATTTTGTCAAGCAGGGTGACTGAAAAAAATTCCTACGTGGTAAAGAAGGGAGTATTCGGAAGGATGCGCTCTTTGGGAAAGACCAGGGACCTGGGACCGGAGATTCCCTCTGTGTCACTGTAGGTGAGACACCCCCCTATGGTAAATTAGTGTAGGGCGGGGAGAAAAGCATATGGAAGAAGGCAGGCAAACAAAAATGCATGAGTTCTCCCGGGGAGGGGCATGCCCAATTACCTTAGCAGTAGTCCACAAAGAGCCTGCCAGCGATTACGGGGTGTCGTTCCCGGACTTTCCCGGCTGCATTACGGCCGGAAAGTCTATCGATGAGGCCAAGGACTTGGCATGTGAATCGCTGCTCCTGCATGTAGAAGGCCAACGGGAAGACGGGGAACCGTTGCCCGCGCCCACGAATCTGGATGATATGGTTGCCGATCCCGAGAACGCCGATGCGGTGGCCTTTCTGGTAGTTTCGGTGCCCGACGCCCATAGAAAGGCGAAGAGAATTAACATCACCATGCCCGAGGAGATCCTTAGCCGTGTGGACGCAGCGGCGAAAAGCCGGGGCTTGAGCCGGTCTTCTTATCTTACCCGAGCGGCCCAGGAAGTCATGGAGCGGCAAGGCCGCAATTCCACAGCGTAAAAAGGGGAAACTTCTCGCTCACCAGGAAGGCGTGGCCGATTTCCCCTGGATTGGGTGGCCGGTTTGAGCGGAATACACACCAACTGGCCCAGTTCCATGCCCGGAGGTGGTATGTCCATGTAGCCGCAGCCTTTCCCCCGGCGCACCATTTTGATCAGTGCTGGCCTGGGGTTCTTAAGGTCCACCGCGTTGAGGTATCCGGGTTCTAAGGGGCAGGTATACCAAAATTTCTGCAAAAATTACCAGGTCCGGCTGATTGGTTGACAAATTCATGGCAATTTGTGCTATCGTGTTTCCCACGAGACAATTCGGCTATAAAAGAGGAAACTTGTCGGGATTAAACTCGGGGAAAGAGGTATCCCCAAAACCATTTTTTTACTGCGGTGGCCAAGTCTGCCGCATAATCTCGATCCTTGATGAGAAGACCAAAGATTGCTATGATCACAGCTAACTTAATGAGTAAGGAGAGGGAATTATGCCAAGGAATAATATAGT
>JAGVPN010000256.1 GCA_020052215.1 Syntrophobacterales bacterium | reverse complement strand
TCCGTCTGTAATCCAACGCCTGACCTCTTGTCCACATGTACCAAGTAGTAGTTGGCGGGATGGAAAATTGCCCTAAAGAGTCTTTTGAACTGGCGGGGATACCGGTGCACCAAGATGAGGTAGGCGATCATGCCCATAACGATATCCTCGGACAAAAAAATCTTATCCCCAAAAACCCTGGTTTCTCGGGAGAAAATACCGGTTTTCCCTGCGGAAATTGCTAACCAGCCCTTATTACCCCGGGTTGCTGGTAGGGGAGAACCGGAAAGGTGACGGGAGAGTCTTTCCGGAGAATAGATGGACCAGGCTCCGACGACCGCCATCCCCGAGCCCCAACCTGAACGGCGTTAAGACCTGGGGAGGGCGGGAACCCCGGTTCAAGGCTCCAGGAGATTTGCTTGGGAATATCCCTCGGCTTGGTCGGGCAACGCCCCGGCCTTAGGCTTCGCCAGGGAAAAAGCCAATAGCGATGAAAGTAGGAAACCAAAAAGAATGCCAATGAATAATCCGGCGTAAAAGGCGATCATGCCCATCTTGTCCACCTCCCAAAACAGGCTGCGGAGCCTCCAGATGGCCGTCAGTGCATGAAAAGTTACCGTCCCGGCGCCGTGTGGGGTTCTTCTCCGGGAAAAAGCCAGACGAGTTGCGAGGATAAGACTTACTGCATTTAATCCGGTCCTATTATATCATGCTCTCCTGAAAGCACAATCCCTAAAAGTAAATAAAAAAGACAATCAAATTGTAAGATTTTTCAGCCGGCCGGCGAAATTTGACCGCCGGAGCAGGAACGGAGGGCGAAGCCGGCAAAATCACCGGTCAATTGTTTCGCAACCGGCCCCTGCCTTGAAAAGTCTTTCGTAGGGTGCGTCCTATGCACCAATTAATCAGCGGAAACGGCGGGCAGTGCCCGCCCTACATATCTTTTTATGCTTTATGGGTGGGCCACAGGCCCATGAGGAACTGTTCACGGTAAAAGTTCCTTCTGGTAGCACAGGCTTTCCAGCCTGTGCCGGCGCAGTTTTTATAGGGCGGCCTGTGGCCGCCAGAATTCGGCGGACACAACCCGCCCTATGGAAACTACGGGTTTTGGACCGGATGGCCGGCGGCGGCCGGTGGTCATCTATGACTCCGGGGTCAGGAGCGCCATCACCCCGGCCCCGGCATGGAGAAACGCCACCAACCAGAGGGCCGGGAGGATGCCCCACACCGGCAGCACCAGCAGGCTGACCCCCAGGGTCCCTAGGGTGGCGCCCAAGAGGTCAGCCGCATAGAGCCTGCCGCCCTGGCCCCGGGCACCCGGCTGGACCTCATGCCAGAGGGCGGCGCTGAGGGCAAAAATGCCGCCGCCGCCGAAGCCCCCCACCGCCAAAATGAGGACGTATCCCGCCCGGGTCCAGAACTCCGGCCAGGCCGGACCCCCTGAGACACCCCCCTGCAACCAGAGGGCCAGGGCCACAGCCAGAACCGCCAGGCCTCCCTGCAACCCCGCCAGGAGGCGCGGCCCGCTTCGGCGCCGGCCGGTCCAATGGGAGACCGTGGCGCTGCCGGCCGCCATCCCGGCCATGAAGGCCGCAATGAGCAGCCCCAACTCCCGGTAGAGTGAACCCAGCCTGATCTGGTAGAGGACCAGCACCAGGATTTCCAGAGCCATGGTGCCCAGACCCATCACCGCCACCTGGTAAAGGGAGCGGAGGCCGGGGCGGTGGCGGAGCGCCACTCCCGCCAGCAGGCTGGCCAGGGCCAGGGCCACCCAGGGGACCGCCGGCGGCAGTTTCTGCATCGTCAGGAGCGCGTCTTTGACGCCCAGCCCTTCCTGGACGGTGCTCAGCGCCAAGTCAAAGAAGTAGCACCTGGGGTTCAGATCGGTGTTGACTGCAGGCGGCGGTTGGCGCAGGACCTGGTTAAGGTACTGCCGCCGCCAGGGGGAGAGGTCCTGGAGGAGATAATATTCCCGGACATAATGCAAAGATAATTGCCGGGCCTGAAGCCGCTGGACCAGGACCTCCGGGGCCGAGACCAAAACGCCGGGGCCGTTGGAGGCGAAGAACCGCACCTGACCCCCCGGGAAAGCCGCCACCTCCGGGAAAACCTGCCTCAGAGTGTGGTAAGCCATGGCCAGATACGCGGCCCTGAGGGGCGAGAGACTGGTCTCCGCCCCGGTGAGGGCAAAGCTGAAAACCCCTCCGGGCGTGAGCCTGTCGGCCACGAGGCGGTAAAATTCCCGGGTATAGAAGCGGTTCAACTGGGCGTTCTTGGGTTCCGGCAGGGCCAGGAGAATAACGTCATAGCGGTGGCCGGTGGTCTCGAGAAACCGCCGGGCATCCTGGTAGATGAGGTGGACCCGGGGGTCCCGGGAAAGATCGGCCACGGCCGGCAGAAGGCCCTGGGCCAGTCGCACCAAATAGGGGTCCAGTTCCACATAAGTTAGCTGCGTAACGCTGCGGGTCTTAAGAATCTCCGCGCCCAGGCCGGCCACCCCACCTCCCAACAGCAGCACCCGCCGTGGCTCAGGGTGTTCCAGCAGGCCCAACTGCACCTGGTGTTCCGCGGTCAGGGGATCGGGATAGGTGAATTGCCAGAGATTATTGGCAAAAAAGCTGATTTGCTCCGCTTCCCGGTGAGCCGACAACAGGGCATAAGGACTGTCCACGGTGGCTAAAACCTGCCGCCCGGGCCACTCCCAACTGCGACTGGCCGTCTCCAACCAGGGGGCGAGCAGGACGGCCGCGGCCAACATGAAAAGATTAAGGGCCAATACGGCCCGAGCCGCCAGGGACCGGGGACGGGCCAGGACCCAGGGCGCCAGGGCCAGGCCGAAGCCCACAGCCAGCCCCAGGCTCAGGTTGGCATAGCGCCCCACCAACCAAAGCTGCAGCAGCAAGACCCCCAAAGCTGCGCCCAGGGTGTCCAGATAGTAAGCCCGCCCCGCGGCTTTTTGGGGAGCCGCCTCAGACAGGGCCTGGACCGCGCCGGGGAAAAAGTAGCCGGAAACCAGCCCGGAGGGGGCCAGCAGGAGCAAAAAGAGCAGAAAGGTGGTGCTGAGCGGCAAGGATTGGCCCACGGGCAGGTGGGCCAGACTGGGTAGTGACCGGGCCGCCAGGATAGTGGCCGGCAGGAGCAGCCCCAGCAGCGCCAACCACCCGCCCAGCCGGGCCGGGGCCGCCTCGGGGGCCCCGGGCGAATTAAGACGGCCTCCCGCCAGGCTGCCCAACCCGGCCCACAGGAGCCAGCACCACAACCCCAGGGCCAGCTTCAGCTCCTGGCCCTGGGCCAGGACCATCAACTCCCGCAGGATCAGCACCTGGGAGATCATGGTCCCGGCCCCGTAGACCAGGACCAGGCTCCGCAAGGTCAGCTTCCTGGAGAGCGAGGTCATATCCGGCTTCTTATTCCGCTTCGAAAAGTCTTCCGTAGCGACGTCTTATACCACTTCGCAGTCAATCGGTAGCACAGGCTTTCCAGCCTGTGCAGGCGCAGGCTAAAGCCTGCGGCTACCAATAATCACTTTTTGATTGCAACTTGGTATTACGCACCAATTGATTACCGGAAACAGCGGGCAGTGCCCGCCCTGACACATCTTGCTGACCGCTGATAGCTGACAGCTACTTTCACAGGGTCAGGATCAGCGGCAGGATCATGGGGCGGCGCTCCAGGGATTTGAAGAAGAGTTTCCTCAGGGCCTTGGACACCTGGGTCTGGACCTCCAGCCAGTCCTGGGTGGGTTCGGTCAAGGCCTTGAGCAGAATCTCCCGGAAGATCTTCCGGGCCTGGTCCAGCAGCGGCGCCTGCTCTTCTTCCAGGGTAAACCCCCGGGTGATGAGGTCCGGCTCGGTGACGATCTTGCCGGCCACCGGGTCCACCGCGGCCAGGGCGATCACCAGGCCGTCCGCGGCCAGGTGGCGGCGGTCCCGGAGCACGATGCGGCTGACGTCCCCCACCCCTTTGCCGTCCACGAAGACCCGGCCGGTGTCCACCCGGTCCTTGAAAGTCGCTCCCCGGGAGTCGAACCGGACCTGGGCGCCATCGGTGGCCAGGAGGATACCGTCCTCGGCCACCCCCATGGCCCGGGCCAGGCGGGCGTGCTTGACCAGGTGGCGCATTTCCCCGTGGATGGGGATGAAAAAGCGGGGCCGGGTGAGGTTGAGCAATAGCTTCAGCTCCTCCTGGGAGGCGTGCCCCGAGGTGTGGATGTCCGCTAACCCCTGGTAGACCACCTCGGCCCCCAGACGGTAGAGATTGTTGATCACCGTGGTGATGGCCCGTTCGTTGCCGGGGATGAACTTGGAGGAGAGGATCACCAGGTCGCCGGCCTGGATGTGGACCTGCTTGTGGGCCTCCATGGCGATGCGGGCCAGGGCGCTCAAGGGCTCTCCCTGGCTGCCGGTGGTGACGATGATGGTCCGGGCGGGCGGCAACCGTTCCAGGTCCCCCACGGTGATTTCCAGGCCGGAGGGCACTTCCAGGTAGCCCAATTCCTTGGCCAGCCGGGTGTTGACCAGCATGGACTTGCCGTTGAACAGCACCTGGCGCCCGAACTTGGCGGCGATGTTGACGATCTGCTGCACCCGGTGAATGTGGGAGGCAAAGGCGGTGACAATCACCCGGCCGGGGGCCTCCCGGATAAGGCCCTCCAGGGTGATGCCGATCTCCCGCTCGGAAATCGTGTAGCCGGGCCGCTCGGCGTTGGTGGAGTCGGACATCAGGGCCAGAACGCCCGCTTCGCCATAGTGGGCAAAGCGGTTCAGGTCCATGGCGCCGCCTGAAACCGGGGTCTGGTCGATTTTAAAATCGCCGGAATGGACCAGGAGGCCCTGGGGGGTGCGCACCACGAACCCCACGCCGTCCACGATGGAATGGCACACCCGGATGAACTCGAATTCAAACGGCCCCAGGGGCAGGGGCGCCCCGGGGATGATCTCCCGGAGATCGGCGTCCGCCAGCAAGCCATGCTCCCGGAGCTTTTCCCGGAGCAGGGCCAGGGTCAGGGGGGTGCCGTAGACCGGCACGGGGAATTCCTTGAGCAGAAAGGGCACCGCGCCGATGTGGTCCTCGTGGCCGTGGGTGAGGACCACGGCCGCCACTTTGTCCCGGCGCTCTAAGAGGTAGGAGAAGTCGGGGATGACGATGTCGATCCCCAGCATCTGGTCTTCGGGAAACATGAGGCCGGCGTCCACCACCACCAGGTAGTCGTCGGTCTCCAGGGCCATCAGGTTGAGACCGATTTCCCCCAGGCCGCCCAGGAAGGTCAGATCGACCCAATTAGTGTTGGGGGTTTCCGGGGCCATAAGGAAAGTCGGGGTCGTAGTGGGCGTCGATGGCCTGGCGCACCGCGGCCATGAGTTCCTCTTTGCGGCGGAAGGTGCCCGGCGGGATGGGGGGAGAGATGACCACCTTTATGGGTCCCGGTTTCATCCGGATGGTCCCCCGAGGCTGGATGAAGCGGGTGCCGCTGATGCTCACCGGCACAATGGGTTGCTCGGCCTTCATGGCCATGATGAACACCCCTTTCTTGAAGGGCAAAAGCTCCCGGGACATGGCCCGGGTGCCTTCGGGAAAGATGGTCAGGGAGACGCCGCGTTTGACGATGGCCGTGGCCCGGTCCAGGCTCTGGACCGCGGAACGGAGGTTTTCCCGGTCCACCGAGATGGAGCCCATGCGGCTTAGGGCCTGGCCCAAGATCGGGATCTCGAAGAGCGATTTTTTGGCCACCCAGAGAAACCGGCCCGGCAGGACTGCGACCAGGGCAAAGATGTCGAAGTTGGAGCGGTGGTTGGCGGCAAAGACATAGGCCTGACCGGGCGCCAGGTGTTCCAGGCCCTCAACCTGGACCGGGATGTGGGCGACCTTGAGGAGATTTCGGCCCCACCACCGGCAGGCCCGGTGGATCATGGGGCTGTCCTTGTCGACGTAAGACCAGAAAATGACCAGGATACCGGCCCACAGGGTGAGCAGCACCAGCCAGAATTGAAACCATAACCCCCAGGCCACTAATTTCTTCCTCCAAGTAAATTTATCCGTCTAACCTTAACCCGGAAGAGCAAGGCCCGTCAACATTTATGGCATTTCCTCATGGGCCTGTGGCCCACCCGTAAAGCATGGAAAGGTTGGTGGGGCGGGCCTCCGCGCCCGCCACCGTTGGTGGCACAGGTTTTCAACCTGTGCCACCCGCACCGGTAAGATACCGGCGCCACCAGAGACTTTTCAATGCAACCGGGCTATAATAACCAAAACTCTGGCATCGCCGGCCGCCGGTTCACCACTATGACTATCCCCAAGATCCTCACCGCGGAATACAGCCTCAGCGCCCACCGGGGCAATCAGTGTCCCCCGGGAGGACTGCCGGAAGTGGCCTTTCTGGGGCGCTCCAACGTAGGAAAATCCAGCCTGATCAACAGCCTGCTGGGGCGCAAGAAACTGGTGCGCACCAGTTCCCGGCCCGGCTGCACCCGGGCCCTGAATTTTTTCCTGATCAACCAGCGCTGGAATTTCGTGGACCTGCCGGGCTTCGGCTATGCCGCGGTGTCGAGGGACGTCAAGGCGAGTTGGGGGCCTCTGGTGCTGTCGTACCTGGCCCAGCGGGAGTCTTTGGCCGCGGTGGTCTTTCTCCAGGATTGCCGAAGACTTCCCGCGTCCGAGGATTTGTTCCTCTGGGAATTCTTAAGGGAACAGGGTCGCCGGGTGATCCCGGTCCTGACCAAGGCCGACAAACTGAAGCGGGGGGAGCGCAGCCGCCAGCTGAAACTCTTTGTCGAAGCCCTGACGCCATTCGGGGTCGACCCCGGCGAGGTCATCTGGTTTTCGGCCCTCACCCGGGAAGGCCGGGACCGGCTCTGGGACCGGCTGCTGG
>JAGVPN010000426.1 GCA_020052215.1 Syntrophobacterales bacterium | reverse complement strand
TATGAAATCTGGGAGGCCAAGAAGGTCAGCATCAGCCGAACCCCTACTTCCTTGAGTTTCAGCCTCTATCTCGCCTGGCCTCTGGAAGTCGCGGACGAAGGCCACGTGATCATCCGGCAACAGGATGCCGGCCTGGTGTTCGAAACCGATTGGTTTCCAGACGAGGAGTTCGAGCTCCAGACCTTCTTTTCGGAAGACCGCCAGGAAATCTTCTTGAAGGGGACTTTTGAGCGGGAGAACATCTTCATTCATTTTCATGGCAATCTATGACCCCCCGGAAAAACCCTAACCTCAGAAACCACCTGCTGGCCATTTCCGCCTCCCTGCTCATCGGCGCGGGGTTGATGGCCGTGAAGTTCATTGCCTACTATCTCACCGGCTCCGCCGCCATCCTCTCCGATGCCCTGGAATCCATCATCAACGTGGTGGCCGCCGGCTTCGCCCTGGCCAGCATCATCATCGCCGCCAAGCGTCCCGACCCCACTCACCCTTACGGCCACGGCAAGGTTGAGTATTTCTCCGCCGGCTTTGAAGGGGCTCTCATTGTGCTGGCGGCCTTAGGGATCTTCTACGAAGCCTGGCCCCGTCTCCTCCACCCCCAGGCCATCCCCGGGCTGGAAAAGGGCCTGCTCCTCATCCTGGGCACCGCCCTAATTAACCTCATCCTGGGCGCCATCCTGGTCATAATGGGCCGGCGCACCAAATCCATCGTCCTCATCGCCGACGGCAAGCACGTCCTTACCGACGTTTACACCACCGCCGGGGTCGTCCTGGGCCTGGTGGGGGTTTATTTTACCGGCTGGAACTGGCTGGACGGCGCCGTGGCCATTCTGGTGGGCCTCAATATCCTGGTCACCGGGGCCCGGTTGGTCCACCAGGCCGCGGCCGGGCTCATGGACAAATCGGACCCCGAACTCCTGGAAGAGATCTGCCGGGTTATCGCGGATAACCGCCGTCCCTTGTGGATCGACATCCATCAGCTCCGGGCCCGCCGGGCCGGCGCCCGGGTCTTCATTGACTTCCATCTCATCCTGCCCCGGGATTTCTTACTGGAAGCCAGCCACGCTGAGGTCAAACAACTGGAAAAAATCCTCAACAGGCATTTTGAGGGGACCGCGGACATCCTCATCCATGCCGACCCCTGCATGGAACCGGAGTGCCCCATCTGCGGGTATGAACCCTGCGACCATCGCCGCGCCGGCACCAGTATGCAGCGCCTCTGGCGGACGGACACCCTGACCTGCGACGGCCCCCATAAAACTCCGGACCAAGCCGATGAGCCGGGGGAATAATCTGATTCATGACTTCTTTGCGCCTTGGCGTCTTGGCGTGAGAAAATTTTTAGCGGGCGCACCGCTTACCACGAACGCCCCAAACTTAGCCATTTATAGGAAACCGCATGGCATCTAAACGCGTCATCATCATCGGGGCCGTGGCCCTGGGTCCCAAGGTGGCCTGCCGCCTGAAACGTCTCCGCCCCAACTTTGAGGTCACCATGATAGATCAGGGCGAATACATCTCCTACGGCGGCTGCGGCATCCCTTACTATATCTCCGGGGATCTCAGCGATATCAAGGAGTTGATGAGCACCAGCTTCCACATGCTGCGAACCCCGGAATTTTTTGAAGGCGCCAAAGACGTCCGGGTAAGAACCCGCACCCGGGCCCTGGCCATTGATCGCCAGAACAAGCAGGTGCGGGTCCATGATCTGGTAACCGGCCGGGAGGAAGACCTGCCTTATGACCAGTTGGTGCTGGCCACCGGCAGCCGCCCCCGCCCCCTGGCCGTGGCCGGGGCCGACCTCCCCGGGGTCATGAACGTCTCCTCCCTCCCCGCGGCCATGGCCGTCCGGGATAAGATCGCCAGGGGCGAAGTGGGCCGGGTCGTGATCATCGGCGCCGGTGCCATCGGCTGTGAGATGGCCGAGGCCGTCACCGACCTCTGGGGCCTTGAGACCACCCTGCTGGAGGTCGCCCCCCAGGTCCTCCCCGGCGTCCTGGAACCCGGTCTGGCCCGCATGGTCGCCAGGCATCTCCGGGATAAGGGCGTCACCCTCCACCTGGAGGAGTCCGTCCAGGAAATCCGGCCCCATCCCGGGGATGAGGCTGCCCTGGAGGTGGTCACCCACCAAAACCTCTTGCCTGCCGACCTGGTCATCATTGCGGTGGGCGCACTCCCCAATACGGAGTTGGCCAGCCGGGCGGGCCTGCTGGTCTCCCCATCCGGCGGCATCGTGGTCAACCGCCGCCTTCAGACCTCCGACCCCGACATTTACGCCGGTGGCGACTGCATCGACAACCTTCACCTCATCACCGGCAAATCCGTCTATTTCCCCTCGGGGTCGCTGGCCAACCGTCAGGGTCGCGTCATCGGCGCCAACCTGGCCGGAGGCTCCGCCACCTTCAACGGCATCGTCGGCTCCTTCACCTTAAAGACCTTCGAGATGGCCGTGGCCGGCGCCGGCTTAAGCCTGGACCAAGCCGCGGCCGCAGGCTTTGACGCGGTGGGGGCCCTGGTGATCCAGGCCGACCGGGCCCACTTCTACCCCACCCAGGACCTCATGTATCTGCACCTGGTGGCGGATAAAAAAACCCGGCGCCTCCTGGGGGCCCAGGGTATCAGCCACAACGGCGACGCCCTGGTGGGCCGCATCAATTGCATCGCTGCCCTTTTGCCCTTCAAGGCCGACTTGCAAGATCTCTCCAACCTGGAAGTGGCCTACGCCCCGCCCTTTGCCGCGGCCCTGGATATCGTCAACGCCGTGGCCAACACCCTGGAAAACATCCTGGACGGCTACAACCGCACCATCGAGGTCCCCGAGTTCGAGCAGTGCTTCTTGAACGGTAAAGCCAACAACGCCATCTGCCTGGACGTCCGGGGGGCCGCCAACGCCGCCCCCTACGTGGCCCTCTTCGGCGACCGCTGGCTCAATATCCCCCAGGAGACCTTAAAACACCGCTTTGCCGAAATCCCCCCGGACAAACGCCTCCTGGTGGTCTGCAACTCCGGCGTCCGCTCCTATGAGGCCCTGCGCCAACTGGAAGCCGCCGGCCTGACCAACGCCGTCAACCTCCAAGGCGGCCTCGCGGCCCTCAAAAAGTCCGGCGCGTTGGACATATCCGATGAAGAAAAATCCGGGGAATAGTTTTTATCACCATGGGACATATAGCAATTGCCAAAAGTTTTTTCCGTTATGGGAAGTCTGATAATCCCCCCTACCCCCCTTTAAAAAAGGGGTGGAACTACAAGGAATTGCTGTTAAAGTCCCCCTTTGAAAAAGGGGGATTTAGGAACCTCCAAACGGAAGGAATTTATGGCAAACGCTATAGATTTGCAGGGTGCGCACTGCCCGCCATTTTGAGTTATACCGAGTTGCGATCAAAGGGTTATTTTTGTAGCCGCAGACTTTAGCTTGCGCCAGCACAGGCTGGAAAGCCTGTGCCACCCCCAACTCCTGTAAGCGCTCCGGGCTGGGCCGCCGTTCCACTTTGATTCTGCTCATATTCTTCCCCTGACCTGAAAAGTTTTTGGTGGCACCGGCATCTTGCCGGTGCGGGTGCACAGGTTGAAAACCTGTGCCACCAACGGGGGCGGGCGGGGACGCCCGCCCCACCGGATTTCTCATCATTTACGGGTGGACCGAAGGCCCAGGAGCAACTGTCTTGATCTTCCTGATGGTCAACACTTATTTTACTCCGCCCTTCCGCCAAATAAAACTCCTGGTGGAGGCGGATTTCTCCCGGAGTGATCCTTGACAATCGGGGTATCTGAACACAATTTTATATAAGTGATGGGACCTCGTGAAACTCTAATACCAAGTTGCCGTCAAACAAGTAATAATCCGAATCGTAGGGGCGGTTAGCGAACCGCCCCTACAGGGGTTGCGACCATAAAGCCAGAATTACCTTTATGACGGCAACTTGGTATAAGTGGTTTAAAATCGGTAAGCTGCGCCCCTGAGGCTGAGAGGGGTTAATCCGGCGCGGTGGGCGCAACCCCTAGAAGGAGAAAGCCGTGAACAAGATCAAAACCGTAATTCTGGCCCTGGCCCTGACCGTTTTCGTCACCGGGAGCCTCTGGGCCGTTGACCCCAAGCCCCAGACGACCTGCCCGGTCCTGGCCGGCAACATCGACAAGAGCGTCTATGCCGACTACCAGGGCAAACGCATTTACTTTTGCTGCACGGGTTGTGATGCGGAGTTTAAGAAAAACCCGGAAAAGTACATGAAAAAGCTGCAGGAAGAAGGGGTCACCCTGGAACCCGCCCCGGCCGGAGCGGATAAGAAGTAGCACCTGACAATCCAGAGCAGTCATCCATGGGCCTTTGGCCCACCCGTAAATTATGAAAAGTTTATGATGGGCATACCCCAACTTTGAACTTTGAACCTTGAACTTTTCAAGACAGTTAAAGGCAGGGGGGCTGCCGTGACCGAGCCCTGCGTCATGGCAACCCCCTCCCGCCGGCCTCAGCCCCCATCCCCCGCCCCCTTGACAAATTTAGCGGCCCTGTGGCAACGTTAGGCAAAAAGTAAAAAGGGAACGAACGCCAAGGCCATGCAAAGCTTTCGTCAAGAACTCTGGTTTCAAGTCCCCGGCCGTCGGGCCTTCATCAATATCACCCCCCAGGTGGAGCAGTGCCTCAGAGACAGCGGCGTCACCGAAGGTCTGGTCCTGGTCAATGCCATGCACATCACCGCCAGCGTCTTCATCAATGACGATGAACCCGGGCTGCATCACGACTACGAGGTCTGGCTGGAAGGCCTGGCCCCCCACGCCCCGGTCTCCCGGTATCGCCACAACGTCGGCGAGGATAACGGCGATGCCCACCTGAAGCGGCAGATCATGGGCCGGGAGGTGGTGGTGGCCATAACCGGGGGCCGGCTGGATTTCGGGCCGTGGGAACAGATTTTTTACGGCGAGTTTGACGGGGGCCGCCGCAAACGGGTGCTGGTGAAAATCATCGGCGAATAAGGACAAAACTGCCGCCGGCCGGCAACAAGCCTGATAACCCGACTTGGTATGAGGCTAGTTCTGCACCACGGTGGCCTTAATAATGGTTACCGGCTCCTGGGGCACATTCTCATAAGAGTCCCGCGTGGTGGTGGCCACCGCCTTGATTTTATCCACTACTTCCGTTCCCTTGACTACCTTGGCGAACACCACGTATCCCCAGCCCTGGGGGGTCTTGGCGGTGTGGTTGAGAAACTTGTTGTTGGCCACGCTGATGAAGAACTGCGCCGTGGCCGAGTGCGGGTCGCCGGTCCGGGCCATGGCGACGGTGTAGGCATCATTGGTCAGGCCGTTGTCGGCTTCGTTTTTGATGGGCGCCCGGGTCGGCTTCTTGTTCATCTGGGCGTCCAGACCGCCCCCCTGGATCATAAACCCGTTGATGACCCGGTGAAAAATCGTGCCGTTAAAAAACCCCGCGTTGACGTACTCCAGAAAATTGGCCACCGTAACCGGAGCCTTGTCCGGATACAACTCCAGGGTGATGTCTCCCAGGTTAGTTTCCAGCTTGACCAACGGATGACTCCTTTCTGCCCGGGCGCTCGACCCGGCTCCCAGGATTAAACCTACCATGAGGCCGACGGCCAGGATCAGGGCGCCGCGCCCTCCACCTCCACTGATTCGCATGCCGATC
>JAGVPN010000071.1 GCA_020052215.1 Syntrophobacterales bacterium | reverse complement strand
CGCCTCCGGCCACTCCTTGATGTGGAGGTCCCGCTGGGGGAAGGGGATTTTGATGCCGTGCTCGTTGAGGCCCTCAAATTTTAAGTATTATAGATAAAAGGCCCGATTTCAAACTTGCCGGTCGGCCAGGCGGCCCCGCAAGGGCTCCGGGTCGGGATAGTATGACGGCATATTCGCCATTATGCAAGGTGGTGCAGCCTTCATCGGCTTAACCCCCCGCTTCTGCAGTCGGGATTCCCCGGTTGACAGATTTTTTCCCCTGGCATACAGTTAATTTACCTCAGTTAGGTGAGGCTCCTGCATAAAAACAGGCCACTGCCCAGAAACGTCGAGAGACGCCAATGGGCCGAACAGGTACTGCCGGCTTAAGGTTTTACTTAATGTGGCTGAGCACATCGACTCTACGTTATGCAGTGCCGAAGCTCCACGAGTGAGGAAGGTCGATTGCGCACTGTCCTATCAAGGGCCTTCCACCAGAGTGGCAAGGCCCTTTTGTTGTGCCGGGCCACCTCCAAGGAGGGGAAATCATGGAAAAGTTGCGGGTACTAGGGGAATTCTTTTTCAGTCAGATCCGGGGGAAACCCATTTACGATCACCAGGGCCGCCAGGTGGGTAAGTTGCGGGACCTGGCCATTTCCTGGGAAGGTGACACCCCCCGGGTGACCGGAATCAAATACGCCAGGGACATCCAGGAACATATACCGTTGGACCAGGTGGCCCGCATCAACGCCAACCATATCGACCTGCTGCACGAACTGAATGAAGCAACCTTGATTCCGCTCCAACCCGACGAAATCTACATGGGCAAGTGGCTCATGGACAAGCAGATTATTGACTTGAAGGGGTCCAAAGTCGTTCGGGTAAATGATATCCGGCTGTTTTGGCTCCAGGGCCGGGATCAGAAACATCTCGTCCTCAACGCGGTGGATATCGGCTTCCGGGGTCTGGCCCGGCGTTTAGGGGTGGAATTTCTCTTTCGCCGCCTGGAAAATCACCTGGTCTGGTGGGAATTCATCCAACATCCGGAAGACAAGACCGGCAGTCTGAGGCTTCGCAAGGAGAAACAATACCTGGATCAACTCCACCCGGCTGACCTGGCGGAGATCATCGAGGATCTGGACTACAAGAAACGAGCCGACTTTATCGAAGACCTGGACGTGGAGGTGGCGGCCGAGGCCTTCGCCGAAATGGAGTTGGATACCCAGATTGAGATCCTGGAGCACATGAATAGTCAGCAGGCTTCGGACCTGTTGGAAGAGATGCCCCCGGACGAAGCCGCGGACCTCCTGGCAGAACTGTCGGAAGAAAAATCCGTGGAACTCCTGAACCTGATGGAACCGGAAGAGGCCCAGGAAGTGCGGGAGTTGATGGTTTACGAAGAGGGCACCGCCGGGGCCCTGATGACCACCGAATACCTGGCCCTGTCGCCGGAGATCACCGTGGCGGAGGCCTTCACGCAATTGCGCCGGCTGGCGGCGGAGGCGGAGACCATCTATTACCTCTACCTGGTCAAGGAAGACCAGAGCTTATGCGGGGTCATTTCCCTGCGGGAACTCTTGATGGCGGAGCCCGACGCCCAACTCCAGGATATCATGCAGACCCGGCTTATCTCCGTCCAGTCCCAGGACCATGAAAGGGAAGTGGCCGAAGCCGTGAACAAATACAGCCTCCTGGCCATCCCGGTAGTGGACGAGGAGAGCCGGATGTTGGGCATCATCACCGTGGATGACGTCCTGGAAATGCTCATTCCCGACCGCAGCAGCCTGGATACCTTCACCAGTTTATTTGTCAGAAAACGCACCATGAAGTGAGGTGGCAATTGAAAAACCCTCTTTTTCGTCGACTCTTCCTCTTCCTGGCGATTATGGGGCCCGGCATCATCACCTCCAACGTGGACAACGATGCCGGCGGCATTACCACGTATTCCGTGGCCGGCGCCACCCTCGGTTATAAAATCCTGTGGGTCTTCCTCCCCATGATCGTCGCCCTGGTGGTCATCCAGGAGATGTGCACCCGCATGGGCGCGGTCACCGGCAAGGGCCTGGCGGACCTGATCCGGGAGCGTTTCGGCGTCCGGATCACCTTTTACGCCATGGTGGGCCTGCTCCTGGGAAACCTGGGCAACATCATGAGTGAATTTGCCGGGGTGGCGGCCAGCATGGAACTGTTCGGGGTGAGCAAGTACCTGTCGTTGCCCCTGGCGGCCCTGTTCATCTGGTGGCTGGTGCTCCGCTGGTCTTACAAAGTGGTGGAGAGGGTCTTTTTGGCCGCCTGCCTGATTTATTTCTGCTACATCCTTTCCGGTTACCTGGCCCACCCTAACTGGGGGGAGGTAGTCAACGCATTGGTAGTGCCCAGCTTTTCTTTCGACAGTACCTATCTGGTGATTTTAGTCGGCGTCATCGGTACCACCATCGCCCCCTGGATGCAATTCTACATCCAGTCGGCGGTGGTGGAAAAAGGCATTACGGTGAAGGACTACGCCTACACGAAATACGATGTCATCGTGGGCAGCATCATGGTTAACCTGGTGGCCGTCTTTATCGTCATCTGCTGCGCCGCCACGCTGCACCCCTACGGCATCAGAGTCGAGTCCGCCAAGGAGGCAGCCCTGGGTTTGGCTCCCCTGGCCGGCACCTGGGCCTCCATCCTCTTTGCCATCGGCCTTCTGAATGCCTCGCTGTTTTCGGCTTCCATTCTGCCCCTATCCACCGCGTATTTCATCTGCGAGGCGTTCGGCATCGAGGCGGGCATCGACAAGTCCTGGGGGGAGGCGCCGGCGTTTTACTGGCTTTACACCATTTTGATCTTGGTTGGCGCTGGCTTCATCCTCATCCCCGACATTCCGCTGATCAAAGTGATGTTCTGGTCCCAGGTCCTCAACGGCGCTATGCTGCCCTTTGTGCTCATCTTCATGCTCCTGTTGATCAACAATAAAGACCTGATGGGGGATTATGCCAACACTCGCACCTTCAACATTATCGCCTGGGTCACGGTGGTGATTATGATCGTCTTGACGCTGTTGATGGTGGGAACTTCTCTCTTCCAATCCTGAGATGCCCATGCGGCCTGGACTGATGAGACGTCCCCAGATTCGCCCTTAAGGGGAGATACCGGCGGTCCTCCTGCCTTCTAGGTCACTAAGTACAGGATTTCATAAATACGCTCACGTCCTATATCGCCCCCTTCGCCCCCACCCTTATATCTTAGGTTAAGATACGCTTGATTG
>JAGVPN010000396.1 GCA_020052215.1 Syntrophobacterales bacterium | reverse complement strand
GAGATCAAGAACCTGGTCAATGAATTTTCCCGGTTTGCCCGGCTGCCCCAGTTGACCCTGGCCCCCCAGGACCTCAACCAACTGGTCCAGGAAACCCTGTTGCTCTACCAGGAGGTCCAGCCCCGGGTCACCCTGGAGTTTCATCCCTATCCGGACCTGCCGCCCCTGCTCCTGGACGGGGAGCAGGTCAAAAGGATGCTCCTGAACCTGCTGGATAACGCCCTGGCCTCCATCAAAGGAATTGGAACCATCACCGTCTCTCTGCGGAGAAGTCCGGCTGACGGCCGGGTGGAACTCACCGTGGCCGATACCGGCGTCGGGGTGCCGGACCGAGACAAGGCACGGCTCTTCGAACCTTACTTCTCCACCAAGCGGGGCGGCACCGGCCTGGGGCTGGCCATCGTCAACTCCATCGTGGCGGAGCACCAGGGGTTTATCCGGGTGGAAGACAACGTGCCCCGGGGCGCCCGGTTTATCATCGACCTTCCCATGCATAGGGCTGAATATGCCGACTCTGCTGGTAGTTGACGACGAGCCCCAGATCCTTCAGATGATCGCGGGTATCCTTCAGGACGAGGGCTTCGCGGTGATCACGGCCCCGGACGGGGAGACCGCTCTCAAGCTGGTGGGAGAGGAGGCCCCGGACCTGGTGCTCCTGGACATCGCCCTGCCTGGCCTGGATGGCCTGGAGGTTCTCCAGGAACTGAAGCGCCATTACCCCTTCCTGCCGGTGGTGATCATTTCCGCCTATGGCTCGGTGGAAAACGCCGTGAAGGCCACTCGCCTGGGAGCCTATGACTTTATCGAAAAGCCGCCCCACGCCGACAAGATCCTCTTAACGGTGCGCAACGGCCTGGAACTGGCCCGCCTGTCCGAGGAGAACCGGCGGCTGCGCCAGCAGGCGGCCCCGGTCCGAGAGATTATCGGCAAGAGCGAGCCCGTCCGCAAGCTGCGGGAGGCGCTGAACCTGGTAGCGCCCACCAACGCCTCGGTGCTCATCACCGGGGAAAACGGCACCGGCAAGGAGCTGGTGGCCAGGGCCCTCCATGCCTACAGCCGCCGGTCCTCACGCCCTTTTGTCGAGGTCAACTGCGCCGCCATTCCCGAAGACCTCATCGAAAGCGAGCTCTTCGGCCACGAAAAGGGGGCTTTTACCGGGGCTACGGACCGTCACCGGGGCAAATTCGATCTGGCCCATGAAGGCACCCTTTTCCTGGACGAAATCGCCGATATGAGCCTGAAGACCCAGGCCAAGATTCTGCGCATCCTGGAGGAGCAGCGCTTCGAGCGGGTGGGGGGCCACCGGCCCATCCAGGTGGACGTGCGCATCGTGGCCGCCACCAACAAGAACCTGGAAGAAGAGATCGCCAAAGGGACTTTCCGGGAAGACCTCTACCACCGCATCCACGTCATTCCCCTCATCGTCCCGCCTCTGAGGGAGCGCCGGGAGGACATCCCCCTGCTGGCGGCCCACTTCCTCAAGGAACTGGCCCGGGAAAACGATGCCCCGCCCAAAACTTTCAGCCCCCAGGCCCTGGAGCTTCTGGCCGCCCAGCCCTGGCCGGGCAACGTCCGGGAGCTGAAAAACTTCGTCTGGCGCCTGGCCATCCTGACCGCCGGCCCCACCATCGAGATGGCCGATCTGCCGCTCACCGCCCAGGGCCTCACCCCGGAAGAGAGCGGCGAAGGCGAATTCATCGACCCTTTCCTCCAGGTGCCGTCTTTTCGGGAGGCCCGGGCCTTGTTTGAAAAACAGTTCTTGCGGCGCAAACTGGAAGAATGCCGGGGCAACGTCACCCTGCTGGCCGAAAAAATCGGCCTGGAACGCTCCCACCTCTACCGCAAACTCAAATCCTATGGCCTGGAACCGAAGAAAGACGGATAGGGCAGGCAAAAGACGGTGGGCTTATACCGAGTTGCGCTCAAAGGGTTATTTTTGTAGCCGCAGGCTTTACCGTGAAAGTCCAGGCGTAGGGGCGGGTTTAAAACCCGCCCCTACAGAGGCTTTCATTCTTGGGGGTGGACAATTCTTCGGCTATGGTCTCACGCACCAATAATGGTGCGTGAGACGCACCCTACGGCCCTAAACCCGGCCCTGGGCTTCCTTGTAGGCCCGCAGCACCGCGTTGATCCGGGTTTGATAGCCCTTGCCCTGAGCTCTGAACCAATCCAGCACTTCCCGATCCACCCGGATAGTGACCTGGGCCTTAGGCTCCGCCCGCTTGACGACCGCCTTGGACCAGAACTCCTTCCCTAAAGTGCTCAGGTCAGGAATCTCGGAATAGTCGATATCCGCATCTTTCTGGGCATCAATCCTGGCTAAGTCGCTCTTGATAGATTGCTTGCTCCCTGGCATTGGCTTTCCTCATAGAAATTATTCGGGTGTGCTCTCCCCTGGCGACGTGCACCACAACAACTACCCGGCCCGCCAACCTTCCCAGGGTAATGAGGCGGTCTTCCCCATAATCATAGCGCTCATCGGGAATGGTGATGGTGTCTCCGGCCAAGACGTGCCAGGCGTCTTCAAATGAGAGACCGTGCTTCTCGAAATTTGCCCGGCATTTCTCCTCATCCCATTCCCCCTGCATAATAAATTGTAACTACATTATGTAACTCTGTCAAACCTTCTAATAAAAAAAACCGGCTTCCCGGGGCGTTGGCCTCGGGAAGCCGGTTGCAGTTTATGTAGGATGCGCACTGCGCACCTTACGATCAATGGTCAACTTAGAACAGGCCGGTCACTTTGCCGGACTTGACATCCACGTCGACGCGGCGGAAGGCCGGGTCGGAACCGGTGCCGGGCATGAGCGAAATGGCGCCGCAGACCGGGCAGATGAACTTGGCGCCGCCGTAGACCAGGAAGTCACGGACGGGCAGCCGCCAGCCCTTGGGGGTGCCTTTCTTGGTGGGATCGGCAGTCAGGGACAGGTGTGTTTTCACCATCATGGTGGCGTATTCGTTGTACTTGGGATCCGCTTCAAACTTTTTGGCCTTGGCCACGGCTTCGGGGGCGAAGTCCACGCCGTCGGCGCCG
>JAGVPN010000229.1 GCA_020052215.1 Syntrophobacterales bacterium | reverse complement strand
GGCCGAGCCGTTCACCTGGCCCTGGATGATCCCCCAGGTGTCCTGGAGTTCGGCCCCGCTCAACGCCCGGCCCCGGTGCACCCGGATCAGGTCGACCTGGCCCCGGAAAAAATCCGAAGCCACGCCGGACCGGCGCCCCACGGTGAACGCCTGATCGTTGTCCAGACTGCCGGGCCGGGCCGCGGCACAGGTTCCCAGGGTCCCGTCCAGGCAGAAATAGAATTGTCCATCCCGGTCACCGGCCACGGCCAGGTAGTGGTAAATGGCGGTGTCCAGGATAAGCCCGGGGCTGGGTGCGAGAACCGAAGCGCCGCCGGCGTCCGCGATGACGGTCTGAACCGCCCCGCCGGGGCCCAGGCACACCTCAAAGCCAGTTCCCCCCGGGGCCATCTTGCTGATAATTCTTGCCCCTTCGGTCAACGCCCCGGGCTTGAGGACCATCTCCAGGGTGAAATCCTCCGTCCCCAGGTTCAGGTCGGCGTCGTTTAAGGTCAGGTAGTGGCTGCCGTCCAGGTCAACGGCGGTGGCCCCCGGCTGACAGATGCCCTCGGCATAGATTGGGTCGCCCCCTCCCTGCCAGGTGAGGGTGTGGCCTTTCCCGGAGGCGTCGGCGAGGCCGCCGTTGAAATGCCAGAACCCCGCCACCTTGCCGAAATCCCGGTAGCGCCGCCACCAGGAGAACCGGAGAAAATCCTCCTCGCCGCACAAGGCGATATTTTCCACGTCATTGCGGGTATGGACCGGGATGATGGGCCCCGGGGCCCCGCCGTAACGCCGGGTATATTCCTCCTGGGCGTCGCGATGCAACTCAAGATAGGTCTGACTGAGGTCCAATGCCCCTACCAGGTAAGGCGCCAGGGGTTGCGCATAATGCACCGGGGTGGGACCCCGCCAGGGGTTCTGGCCATAAGGGGTCAGGGAAATGGCCAGCCGGGGCGCATACGGATAGGGGTCCGCGGCCGTGAGGTTCAGGGCCACCTCGTCCAGCCACCACTCGTGCTCGGTCAAGCCCTGCTGCTCCATTTTGAATTCCAACACCCGGAGGCGGTCGGCCGCGGCAAAGGTTACGTGCTCATCGAACTTGAGGTCGGTAAGCAAAAACTCACCGTTGCTGGGGGGAGAAGTCGGAACGCCGACATCCACCACCTGGAGGGGATGGGTGAGGGGGTACGCTCCCGATTCCAGGGTCATCTCCCCCAGGGTAACGGTCAGCCGCTGCCAGGTGTTGACCTGGACCGTCTCATCCCGGTAGAAATAGCTGCCCTGGGCGTCTTTGACTTTGACCCGGAGAACGAGGGAACCGGCCCCGGCTACCACCGGTTTGATGAGAAAGTTGAGGTTGACATGACCGGCGGAGTTGCAGTTCGAAGTATCGATCCCGGCCCACACCCCGAAGGCGGTGACATAAGGGGACAGGTCCCAGGCGATGTGCCGCTGGGTATAAAAGGTGTCTCCCAGGAGAATTTCGGTCTCTTCCCGGGTGCCGACGGTGATGTCGCTGTCGCCTGCCTGGCTGGCCGAATACCAGCTGCCCCACATGGCCTGGACCCGGTCGCCGTCATCGATGAGGTTGGCCCGGCGCCAGAACTGGCCCAACGGCAGGTCAAAAGCGGTGGCCTCGGTAAAGCGGTCCGGAATGGCGTGGACATACGTATGTTCGGGTCCCCAGGGGTCCGCATCCGCCTGGCTGGAGTCGTTCAGCGTCACCAGGAGGCGCCGGGGGTGAATGGCGGGCTCGCCGCCCCAAAACATCCAGAAATCCCCCGCCACCAGGTCGGTGCCGGAGCCTCCCTCCCAAGCCACGGCCAGGTCGTCTTCCAGGGTCACCGGGTGCTGCCGGTCCCCGCTCGTCAGGCCGGTGGCTTCCCAGGTAAGCCCGCCGTCTTTGGACCAGCGGAAGGTGGCCGCCCCCACCTCGCCCGTGCTCTCCATCTCCACCACAAATCGCCGCTTCTCCTGCTTGAGGTAGTCCCCCAGGAGCAGGAGGGTAGCGCTGCCGCTGCCGATCTTGGTGAGGTTGTGCAGGTGGCTAACGCCGCCCACCCCTTGCAAGCTGAAGGTGAGACGGTCCATGGCCTGGAAGGGGGCGGCGGCCAGGGACCAGTCCAGCCCATAGCCGAACCAGGCCGCGTCCTGGCCGGTGGGCAGCGCCGCCTTGACGTGGAGTGCCCGGCCGCCGCCCTCCACCAGTTCACTCTGAAAGGCCTGAAAGACCGTCTCCCCAGCGGTGGCGCCCCGATAGAGCAGGTGCGCCCCCCGGTCCCACTGCTGGCGCTCAAAGTCGTCATGCATCAGGGGAGAGGTGCGGGACTCCTCCCGCGTCTGAAAGGCCTCCCAGAGGAACCGGATCAGCGGGCCATAGTCCCGGCCCCGCTCCCGCCCCGCCAGGTGCAGCAAGACCATCAGGTCCAGCATCCGGTCCACCGCAAAATCATAGGTGTAATCGTCCCGATCCCGGTAGGCCCGGCGGATGCAGGGATAGTTGTTCAGCGGGTCATACTTGAGAGCCTGCTCCCCGGTGAAATAAATGTAGTAGAGCTGCACCGGAGTTCCGGCCGGCAGCGCCGTTCCCAGGGTGATGGTGGTCTGGTCCCCCTCATTGGCAAAGGAACCGCCCGGGTAATAGTTGGTGGTCTCCCCGCCCATGGGCTCGGCCCAAAAACCTTCCCAGGGGAACGAGGCGTCCAGCCGCCATACCCCCCGCACCCACCAGACCTGGCCGCCCCCGGGGTTAGGGACGGTGATCGCCACACGGCCCTCCTGGTCAACCGCGGCCACGGCCTGATGCCAGTTGCCGGCCACCGCCTCCTGGAGCGGGGTCCCGCCCATATTGTCCAAGACCCAATTAAACTGTGAGGCCCGGGTCCATTGAATGCGTCCCATGGTTTACGTCTCCCCCAAATACGCCCTGATCTTGATCTCCCCGAAATCGATCCAGAGGTCGTAGAGGCAGCGCCGGACGATCTCACGGATGGCCTGGGCCGCGGTAAAGTTCTCAAAGCTCACCCCGATGACGTATTCGGGGGTGAGGCTCTTGGCCAGGGCAAAGGAATCCTGATGGATGGCCTGGTCGAGGCCGACTTCCGCCAAAATATCGGCCACCATGTCCACCGGGTGGGTGGTGTGGTCCTTGACCACCCGGGCCGAAACCGAGGCGTTCCTGCCGCTCACCTGGATCAGGCCGGTGGTCGCGTCTTGCGCTACCCGGTCGTCGTCTTCTTCCCCGCTGAGATAGACCGCGGTGATGGCCTCAAAAGGGGCCCCGAAGACCTGGTAGTGATAGATCGCGGGGAACGCGGTAAAGGTCCAGCGGTCCCCTGCCACCAGGTCCGACCCCAGCCCCGACTCCCAATAGACCGACAGGCCTTCCTCCAAACCCACCGGATTATCCGCCCCGTCCGCCGCCAGACCCGCCTTCTCCCAACTCTGTCCCTGATCCAGGGACCACCGGAAGGTGGCGCTCCCCACCTCGCCGCTAACTTCCGCTTCCAGGAGATAAGCCTGGGGATAGTCCCCCCGGTAGGTCCCCAGGAGCTGCAAGTAGGCGCTGCCGCTGCCGGTCCGGGAGATCTCGCTGATGGCGGTTTCCACGACCCGGGTCAGCTCTCCCCGGGCCAGGTAGGTTCCTCGCATGAACGGCCGCCGCTCGCCCGTGTCCGCCGGGGCGCCGATCTTCTGTTTGAGCCCCGCCGCCACCCCATCCTGGCTTTCCAGCCGGACGCGATGCGGCTGACGCCAACCGTGGGCCATCCCCGCCAGACGCTGCACCACCCCCTGGTAAAGCAACTGCCAGTCCACCGTGCCGTCGGCCAACTCCCAGCCGTGATAAAGCGCCAGTTGCTTCCGGGTCCAGTCCGGCTCTTTCAGACAAGCATTTTCGGCCCGATTCAGCCATTGCCCCATCCGGTTGTCCAGGACCAGGACGTGGTCGCCGGTCCTGAGCTCACTGAAATCCTGGGCCAACTCCACCCGCAGCCCGCCCGGATCAATGATTTCCCGCTCCGGTAGGGTGAGCCGTCCCATCAGGCTGAATCCGGCCAGACACCCCGGCCCGTCCGAGGCGTAACTCTCAAAACCTCCGTCCGGGCCCTGGTCCACCGCATAGGCCGTAAACTCATCCGCCTCCCCGGGGTCGTCCAGCCCCCAGGCCCGGATAGTTTCGAGAAAATTAACTTTCACCTGAAAATACGGGGCCAGGGGCAGGCCCTGCCCCGACGCCAGAAGCGTAAAAGCCGCCTGGACCACCCCGGCTGGCGTCTCACCGGTGCGGAGCCGGATCTCCACGTCCATGTGTCCCGCCGGCTCCTCCCAGGATGGCGCCGCCTCGTCCAGGTAAGGCGAAAAACTTTGGACGACCGGGGAGGTCCAGGAACCGGAAGTAAGGTAACCCTCGCCCATCATCAGTTTCCCCGGTTCTCCGCCATAGGCGGTCTGGAGAAACTCTCCGGAGCCAGGGGCCAGGCCGTAATCCAGCTCATAGGGGAAGAGCACCGCCTTCACCCGGGGCCGGGCACCCCGGCAACGCGCTTCCTCCCGTAAATAATCCGCTCCAGCTTGGCGCATAGATTCTTTACACCTCTTCCAGCATCATGCTCCCGGACCATAGCCCGGGAGCCACCTCCCGGAAATCCAGGTCATTGGTCCAAACCCCGGTGAAGGTCTTGACCCCGGTCCCGTCCCGGAAGAAATCAATATCCGCCTGGGCCTGCTTGATGGCCACCAGTACCTCCTTCTGAACCGCGGAGATGAACTGGAACTGCAAGACCCATCGCTGCTTCAGCCCCCGGAGATAACTCCTCAAGGTGCCGTCCACGGCCCGCTCCCGGTCGGTCTCATCCTGGGCCAGTTCCTGATAGTCCCAGGTGAAGTTGACCGGCAAGGTGTAGCTCTGACCGCTGCCCCCCAGGGGGGTCCATTCCAACCGGGCGTTCGCCATCTCCTCTCCTTACCAGCGCCGATCCGCTTCTTGTCTGAGAGCCGGCACCAGGTGCCGCTGCACCAACCGGTCCCAGTCCAGGCCCGCCACCCCGGAGGCATCCAAGGCCTGGACCTGGATGGTCACGTCATAGCGGGGCGCGGCTTTGCCCCCGGAGGCATCGAACCGGCCGGTTCTCAAGGCCTCGAAATTTTTCTCCCCCAAGCGGGCCATGCTCTCCCGGGGGAGGACCCCCTCGCCCGCCTGGGCCATGATGAGCTGTTCGTCGCCCATCAAGGTTCCCGGGGAAATCACCAAGCCCTGGTGGGCTTCCACCACCCCTCCCTGGTGAAACCAGCCGCCGAAATCCAGGACCCCGCCCAAAAGCGATGACCAGCCTTCCTGGGCGCCCCCCCGGCTCCCCAGGCTTGATCCCCAGGCCGCCGCCACCTGCCCCAAGGTCTGGAGAAAGCCGGCGCCCCACTGCGAAACCGCCCCGGAAATGTTCGCCAGATTATTCTGCCAGCTCTGGGCCAGGAGCCCGGCCGAGGCCTCGCCCCGGGCGGCCAGCTCTTCGAACTTACTCCCGGCCAGGGCCGTCATCTGCTCCAGGTTGGCCTGCCACTCCTGGGTGAAGCCGCTCCAGGTGTCGTGGAGGGCCCGGGCCTCGTCAACCCATACCGCCAGGCGGGCCTGGCTATATTCCCGGCTGATCTTGAGCAGCTCTTCCTGGTAGGAGCGATAATCCTCCAGTTTTCTCTGGGTCGTACTGCTTTTCACTTTAGTCGTGGCCATGTTGTCCTCGCTGGGTTCCTTCTAAGACCCGGCGCACCGTCCCCATGAGGAGCCAGGTTTCCAAACTGAGATCGTTGGCCCTGAAGGGGTACCCGGCCCGGCTCAACTGGTACAGGAAGACCAGGTGCCAGGTCCAGGGGGAGATGGCTTCCGGGCGCACCCGCTCGGCGCAGGCCCCGCAGGCCCAGTCGGCAAAGGCCCCGCTCTCCGTGCGGCACCGGCGCCGCTCCTCCGGCCCGCAGAGCCGGCCGCTGGCCAGCACCTGCAGTTCTCTATCCAGGCCCCAGCCCTGGCTGCCTTCCCCGGGCGCCGGTCTCAGTCCCACTCCGGCTCCCCCCGGGATGCCACCCGCATGCCTTCAAAAACCTGTTGGGCCAAATACGACACCAGGTCCGGGGCATCTTCGGCCAGACGCTCCTTCCAATCCGGATGCCGGGTTGGGTCCAGGGGGGTTTGTCCGCCCTCTGCCGTGATGATGAAATCCCCGGCCTCAAACCCGGTCAGAATCTCCACCCCGAACTTGAGGCGGGTCTCCCCCAGGCAAAACCGTCGTTCGCCGCCTTCCAGGCGGAAAGCGGAGAGCTGATAGGCCACCCGTTCCTCCGAAGTCGGCCCCCGATAATACAGGGTGACCACCGAACCGGAAACCGGGTCCTGAATCGCCAGGGTATGGCGCGGTTCTCCCAAAATTCTCGCCATGTTGTCTCCATGATCCGCGTTCTTTGCGGCTTGGCGGCTTTGCGTGAGCTATTAAGCCGCGTAGCTGCTCACCTGGTTCTGGACGGAAGCCACCACCGAGCCGTAGGCGTCGTCCTCCAGGATGGCAAATTCCACCTCTTCCGACAGGCGCCGCTGGTACACCTTGACCGTGGCGCCCAGTACCGATACCCGAGGAAAAATAAGCTCCACCTGGTATCTGACCCTCGGCTCAAATTCCGGCCCCGTGGCCAGCAAGCGGGCCCCCAGGGTGTCGTTATCTTTCAGGTTTTGGGCCAGGAGGAAGTCCCGGAAATCCCGGTCGAATTTCAGGCTCTGTTCCCGCCCGGTCCTAAAGGCGCGATTGGCGTAATTGCCCCCCGCGCCCGGGGTGGATTCCGGCGTCAGGTGGTTTTTCATGGTCCAGGTGACGCCTCTGAGTTCCGTGGTTAGTTGATACCCGCCGTTAAAGGCGGCGCCATCCCAGCGGCCCCCCAGGGTCACCTCCAACTGGCTCACCTTCAGGGGCGGCTCCTCCACCCGGGCCGGCAGGTTCATCCAGCCGCTCTCTCCGGGCACATAATAGACCCGGTAGGTGGTGGGCGTCCCGCTCCCCCCCGGCGACGTAAGGTCAATGACCCCGGGGACCGCCGCGGACACGGCCTGGTATGCCACTTCCTCCCAGGCCTGGGTGGCGGGATTCAGGACCTGGATGGCCTGGACGTTACTCAATCTCTCGGCCGGAGTCGCCCCCGCCACCCCGTTGACCGCCAGGGTCAGGGTGGTGGCATTATCGGCCGCGGCCACTGCCTCCACCTGGGTGTTGTCCACCACCTTGCCGCTGCCTTTCACGGTCCCGTTGAGCTTGGCCCAACCGTCCCGGGCGAAATCCATCCTGATCTGGTCGATGAAACAGGAGGCAAACCGCCGTTTCAGCACCTGGCGCCCGAAGCGCATGGCCGCAGTAAAAGACGGGTTGGACCGTGCCGCATCCACCTCCCCGGACCGGGGCAGGATGGTATGCCGAAAGCCGGTGGCCCCGGCCGGGTTGGTCGTCACCTCGCCCAAGCCATAGCCCAGCAGAAAGGCGAAATGCTGGGGCTGAGCCCGGGAAAAGGCCAGGGCGCCCACCACTTTGCCGCCGAAGTCATGGAGCCGGTCGGCCTCTTCTTTGCCGGTGAGTTCCTCCCGGTTGGGGTTTTTCAGCGCCTGATAGTTCAGCACCGTGTTCAGGTCCACCAGCAGCGTGGTGTCCAAAGCCTGTTCGGTGTTCATGGCCACCTCCTGCTGTCTGGCCGATACCGCCAGCAGATTATGGGTGGCTAAAAAATTCCGGATGGACCGGGTCATAATCCTCTCTCCTCGTCAGCTTCACAGATCCTGCACCAGGGAGGTGCCGTATAGGGCCGCGTACACCGAAAATTCCTGGTCGCTGAATAACGGCTCCTCCCGGATGAGATTCAGGGGTTGCAACTCCAGCCCCAGGTCCTGGTGCCACAAGGCCTTTCTCACCCCTGCCAGCACCTGGTAGACCCCATCGGCCTCCCGCCGGCCGGCGGCTTCGCCCCGCAGGTGCCTCACCATCACCAGGACGGTAAATTCCAGGTTCAGGTCATAAGACCCCAGGGTCACCTGTTCCCCCCGGCTCTGGCGCAACTGCACCAGAACCGCCGGGAAGCGCCAGTCCTCCCGGTGCAGGTCGGCCAGCCAGTCCCCCTGGTAGGTGGCCAGGGTCTTGACCTGAGCCTCCAGCTCCGCCTTCAGGGCGGCCAGCACCGCATCCTCTACCGTGGTCCAAAGATCGTTGGCCATGGCCTATCCCCTTACCAGTCCGCCTGGGTATCCCGGGTGAAGGCCCGGATGGCGCTGGTGGCGTCAGCCACCTCTTTAGCCACCGTGGGCAGCTCGCCCTGAGGCCCGACGATCACAAGTTGCCCCGCCGCCGCCTGCTTCAGGAAGGCCACCGCCGCCTCATACTTCTGCTGACGCACCGGTGGCACCACGCTGCGGCGGGAGTAAAGGTGGTAGATGGCCAGGTCCACGGCCAGGGCCTTGACCTGGGCCGGCGGGGTGGCCAGGGGCACCACATACCTGACCCCCAGGTAGGAGTCGATCTCGGCCTCAGCCTTGCTGATGGCATCAATGATAATGAGGCTGTCCGGGACCTCCCCGGACTCCGCGGTCAACTCGGCCAGCTCTGACTGGGGTATCATCTTCAGGAGGTCGTCTTCGGAACAGTAAGCCATAATCCCCTCTTTTTACAGGGTGGCACAGGCTTTCCAGCCTGTGCGTCACAGGCTAAAGCCTGCGCCAACATAAAATAGCTGTTTGAGCGCAACTCAGTTTCGGTGTTTGACAAAAGCCAGAACCCAGAACCCAGAACCCAGAACCGGCTTTTACGCCGTCACCGCCCGCTTGACCTGCAAGAAAAAATCCTCGCTCTTCTTGATCACCGGCCCGGCCCAGGCGCACTTGAGCTCCCCGATGTAGGTCGCCTCCGGCTGGTCGGTGTCCGCGGCGCTCAGATTTACCGACACGATGCCGTCGGCCGCCTGGCTCTTGTCGAACTCCGGGTCGGTCTTGGAAAAGGTGTATTCCGCCTCCGATTTATCTTTCTTCACGCCCAGGAGTAAGGCCGCCCCGGAGAGATCCACCCCGGTCCCCAACGCATCCTTCACGGTAAAGGTGACGGTCTTGGCTTCACCCTGCTTGATCACCATCTTTTCCATGCGGCTTCTCTTCGCCTCCCCTTTGTCCCTGCATTGGTCGAAAACCGACAACCGGAAACCGAAAACCGGCCTTTATTGGTCATCTCTTAACTCCACGCTAATCTCGGCGGCTTCCAGTTCCACGGCCAAAGGCTCGGCGGCCGCCACCGTAACCTCCATCTCCTTGACGACTTGGGTGAGCTGAATAATGCCTCCCCCCGCGTCTGACAGCAGGCCCCAGGACGCCAACGCCTTCGGGCTTATGGCCATGTGGGTTTACTCCTCGCCGTGATGTCGCCATCATCCGTGATGGTCCCGGTCGCCGCCGGGGTCACGCCGTCGGTCTTATAGGCCGTAAAGGCCCCGCTCGCATCGGTGATCACCAGGCGGTTGCAGACGACCCAGAAGAGCTTGCGCACCAGGTCAGCTAAGGAGTTGGCCGGAAAGCTCAGGCTGTCCGACAGGTCCCCGCCCAAAATTTCTCCCACAGTGAGGTTGTTCAGGGCGGCGACGGCCGCCAGAATCGCAGCTTTATCCGCCGTGGCCTCAGCCCGGGTCGGCGGGTCATAAGAATTGAGGACCGCCAGCACATGGGCCTCGATCCCGGCCTCCAGGGCCAGTGGCGCCACCGCCGCCGCCAACTCCGCCTGGGTGGGCGGGTCATACACGGCCAGGGCGTCCACCACATGACCCTGGACATTGCCCTCCACCGCCGGGTCTGCCGGCAGGTTGTCGGTCTTGGCCTTAATCGCCGCCACATTTCCGCCGCTCTCGAGGGCTCGCGTGCTTACCGCTGCGTCCAGGCTATCGTCGTTGGGCGTGATCTGCATCACCTTGTACTTATCCGCCTCCGCCAGAGTCCCGCCGCCGTTCATCCTGACCACCAGGGCCTCAGCCGGGCTCGCGGTGAATTTATAAAACCCGCCCCCGATCTCCGAGACCGTGGGCGCCGGGGTCACGTCCGTCCCATCCGAGACCTTCTTGTAGACGCTGATGGTCGGGGAGAGTTCGGTCGCCGGCACCCCGGCATTGCTGAAAAAGACCACGTAGATCATATTGCCACCTGCTTGATCCCCAGGGGCACCAGCCCCAGGTTGGTAGGTGAGACACTGCCGCCACCGGACGCGATGATCGGCTCCAGAACCACTTCCCCATAACTCCATCTTGGAGTCATGGCTACTCCTTCCGGTTTAGGGTCTACCCACACCTTCATGCCTGATTCGTATCCCATGAGCCGGAGGTAGAGGTTCACGTAGCCGTCCTGGGCCGGGTTAATGGTCACTTCTACATACTGGCTCCAGTCGCTTGCGTTGCTCCGGGTGCTGATGTGCTGAGTAGAAGAAACCGTGGCCAGATGGCCACCACTTACCTCATCCAGGTACTCGCCGTAGAGCTTCAATTCGTCAGTTGTCAAGTCAACGAAGGCGGTCTGGACGTAGAAGCGATAAGTTTTGCTTACCCCTGTTGTGGCCCATAGGCGCACATTAAGGAGTTCAAGATAGGACATGGCACTGCAATTGCTCTGAGGAGTAACCTCACAAACATTGGCTGACCCCCCACTTCTTTGAGTCGGGTTATCTCCAGTACCATCTGAGGGAGTTTTGTAAATATCGCCATACTCATCCGCTATATAATGAGCATCAACTACTTGATTATAATGTTCAAAAGCAAGTCGCCCAGGAAACATAGTAGCATTCCTCGTTACACCTACAATAGACTTAAAATTTAGTAGTTTTGCTTTCACCGACCCATAAGTTGCAAGATTTGCATCTACTGTATTAGCTTTTGTATTGCCGTATCGGTCGTAACCTAGCGAACCAGAGAATACACAATTAAACATATAACCAGATAACCCAATACTATTTGAATATGAAAATATATTGCCCTTACAGAGATAACTATTCAGCATAGGTGAAATATGACCAAACATATTTAATGGGTTTAATAGAGTGCCAAATGTGGGAGCTATGCAGTTATAAATGGCTCTGGCATCTGTATTGACTATATACCCTGTAACCATTGACGCATTTACCTGTTGCAGTTGACCAGAGCCAGTACCATGATTATTTGCAAAAGCAATTATATTTGTTAATATACCCATATTAACACCAAGCATTGCTTTAAAACCATTTCTATAAACACAGCAATCATTATATATTCCATAACCGGTTAATACAGTGTACCAACCACCGAAACTTACACCACAGCAATTAATATTACTGGTTCCTGCTAAATTACCATTAGCTAATCGAGGGCGGAAAGTGTTACTCTGACTTAAATTAGCATTATATCCAAGTTTGTAAAACATGACATTGCGAGAGAGGTGCAGCACGTCGGCCCCAACTAAGCAAGTGAGGGCGGCAGGACGTTCAGTAACGGTGCAAACCACATCGGTATCGGCTCCATTGGTAGCTACGGAGGTGATGGCTAACCGGCAAAAATCATTGATGTAGCTGGCGTACGCCCCGCCCTTGTGCACCAGTAGTTCTTGCCCCGCAATCCATTTGGTCGTGAAGTCTCCAGCTACGGTGATGGTGACGGAATTACCGGCCGCCGGGATAACCGCCTGGGAAACCAGAACCGTGTCATAATCGGAGCCGAAGTAATCCGGGTCGCCGTAAATGTTTAATTTTCCACCAGCAGCAACGTTAATCCCCTTGGCATTATCCCCTGTGGTGTTCCAGATGAGTTCCGCGGTGTAATCTTTGGGGATGATGGCTCCGGCTGTCCCCACCCGTAACTCACCGGTTAGTTGGCACACAATATCTTGGTGGCCCAGGGTCAACTTAGTGTTCATGCTCCTGGAAAATTCCAATCTGGAGGCCCCTGTTCCTGAGGTGGCCCCGATGGTTATTTGCCCGAGTTCGTTGGTTTCGGAGACGTTATAAACCACCACATGGGTCTGATTTGCAGTCGTGCCGATGTTGACAACGTCACCGGCGTTTCCGGGCCAGTCCACCCCCTTGACTCCGGGGGAAGCCTTGCCCCAGGTGGCCCCGTCATTCCAGTTGCCGCTGGTAACAGAAGTAAAGGTCGCCATTAGAGAACCTCAGCCAGAGGCAGGGTGTTTTCGAGGCTTCTTACTCTTTTCACGGCGGTCACGCCCCTTGTGAAGTGATTCCTGGTCCGGTTTAGCCTCAAAGCTCAGAACCTCGTTGAACATTCTGGTTTTTGCAAAACGTCCATCCGAATTTCGTCATCCCAGGGGGCCAAAGCCCCTGGGACATTAACGGCTTGGAACTCTTTAATAAAAGTACGTCACCCTCAAGACCCCGTCCGTATCGCCGCACCTGATGGCCCGGAATTGCTGGATGGCCTGGGTGCCGGTGAGCACCAGGGTGTCGCCGCTGGTAAAGTAGTGGCCGCTGCTTATGGTGGGCAGCCCGCCGTCAATGCGAAACCGGAGGTCGCCACTTTCCGAGGACACCAGGGCCGCCCGGGCGCTCAGCCGCGCATAGGGTCCCGTGGTCGGCATAATTTTCGTACTCGAAAATCCCACCACCGCGACTCCCACCGTAACTTCTTCGTAATCGCCCGGAATCCGGTTGTACGTTTCTAAAGTGAAGCCGCCAAACCAGGCCATAATCGTTCCCCTTGTATCTGAATAGGGGGAGGGCGGCGGCGACGCCGCCTTCCCAGTTGGGCGGAAGTCCTCGCCCGGTGGCGCAGGCGTCCCGCCTGTGAACCTTTAAGCCAACTCGGGCACCACCAGGAGGTCCGCCGTGCCCTGCCAGACATTGGTCCGGGCGCCGCCGGTGGCGGGGTCGCCGATGATAAACTGCGCCTGCAAAATCTCCCGAGCCTGCGCCTCCAGGGACGGGGGCACCAGCAGCAGGTTGGGCGTCATCCCCAGGGGACGGCCCTCGGCGTTGGCCACCGACATCATGGCGGCCCGGGCCGCGGCATAGTTGGTGTCATTCAGGGTCTC
>JAGVPN010000361.1 GCA_020052215.1 Syntrophobacterales bacterium | reverse complement strand
TTCATCTCGGTGATGCCCACCAATCTCTACGGCCCGGGAGATAATTTTGACCTGCTGGACTCCCACGTCATCCCCGCCCTGATCCGGAAGTTTCATCAGGCCAAAACCGCGGGTGATCCCGAGGTGAAGGTCTGGGGCACCGGCGCCCCCTGGCGGGAATTTCTCTACGTCGACGATCTGGCGGACGCCTGCCTCTTCTTGATGGAAAACTATCAGGAGGGAGAGATCATCAACGTGGGGGTGGGGCAGGATTTACAGATTTTGGAACTGGCCCGCCTGGTGGCGGCGGTCACCGGTTTTAAGGGGGAGATAATGCTTGACCCCAGCCATCCCGACGGCACCCCCAGGAAACTGCTGGACGTCAGCCGCATAACCGCCCTGGGGTGGCAGGCCCGGACGCCCCTTAAAGAGGGCCTGCAAAAGACCTACGACTGGTTTTGCCGCAGCCTCTGGGCTCAGCAATCCTGAGCCGGCGCCCTAAATCCTCATGATAACCTCGGCTGGGGCGCCGGGGACAGGCGATTCCGAAGCCATAGCTTATACCAAGTTGTCGTCATAGGCGTAATTCTGGCTTTATGGTCGCAACCCCCGTAGGGGCGGTTCGCGAACCGCCCCTACAATTCGGATTATTACTTGTTTGACGGCAACTTGGTATTAATCAGCTATGCCACTTCTTCAGAATATCCCGCCGGAGCGCAAATAAATCCTCACCCATGCTGCAGCCCATGAGATAGGACTTCAGGCGGCTTGGGTTCTGACGGTAAATCCCCAGGAGCTGTCTCCAGAACTGCCAGCGATAACTGGGCCGGATCCCCTGGCGCCAAATCAGGTGCATTAAGGGGGCTAATGATTCGATGGCGCGCTGGGATGAGGGCAGTTTCTTGGGGGTCTGAGGAGGACCTGGCAATTTTTTCCCGGCCTGCCGGGCCAGGGCATGGCGGGTAGGCCGCATGATCAGAAAGTAACGGTAAACCCGGGCCAGAAACCGGGAAGGTTCGTAGAGGTGGTCAAGGCCCCGCACGAATTCCCCCAAGATCTCTTCCTGGGGGCGGGTGGGCAGGTAATTGAATCCCATCCCGTAAAAATCGCCGCTGGTCTTGTCATAGAGCAGCCGGCCTTCCTTTCCCAGCCGTTTCCATAGCCTGGTGTTGGGGAGAGGCTGCAAGATGTTTATCAATATGGTGGGGATGGCGAGCTCTTCCACGAACTCCACGATGCGGTCCACGGCGCCGCTTAGTTCCCCATCGAAACCGATGATAAAGCTGGCGATCATGTTGAGCCCGTTGGCGTCGATGGTGGCCAGGGAATCCTTCAGGGGATGGCGCAAATTCTGATACTTGCCGGCGGCGCGCAGGATATCAGGTTCTGGGGTTTCCACTCCCAAAAAAACGTAACCGAAGTTGGCGGCGGTCAAGAGGTCGATCATCTCCCGATCCTGCCCCAGGTTCATGGAAGCCTGGGTCCAGAAACCGAAGGGACTCCCGTGGGCCTGCATCCAGGGGATCAGCCGGTTAAGAATGGCCCGGGCATGATCCTTGTTACCGATGAAATTGTCATCACTGATGAACACCACCCCGCGCCAGCCCAGACGGTACAGGGTCTCCAGTTCGGCAATGACCTGGCCGGGATCTTTGTAGCGGGGGGTGCGGCCGTAGAGGCTGACGATATCGCAGAATTCGCAGTCAAAGGGGCAGCCCCTGGAGGTCTGAATGCTTATGGTGACATAGTCGTCAAACGTGATCAGATCAAACCGGGGTATCGGCGAGCTGGTCATCTCCGGTTTGCCGTCTTCTTCAATCACCCCTCCCGGTTGCCCTTCCCGGAGGGCCGCCAACCAGCGCGGAATGGCGGTTTCCCCCTCGCCCCGCACCAGAAAATCGGCCCCGGCTTCCAATACATCCTGGGGCAGAGAGGTGGCGCAGGGGCCCCCCACTATGACGGTTTTTCCCTGCTCTTTCGCCTCCCGCACCAGACTTAAAATCCCCTCTCGCTGAATGATCATACCGGTGATCATCACCAGGTCGGCCCACTGCCAGGATGCCGGGGTGAGGGGGCCGAGGTTCAGGTCTGCCAGGCGGAATTCCCATTCTTGCGGCAAGAGCGCCGCCACGGTCAGGAGCCCCAGGGGCGGCAGCGGAGTCTTGCGACCCATAAATTTACAAGTTTCGGCAAGTGACCAAAATGATGGTGGAAACTCAGGATTTATTAGCAGCACCCGCATGCTTGCCTCAATTGCGGTGGATGGAAGTTGGGGTCAAGAACGGGATGATTACTATTGATTCAACCAGGGACGCATATCGATCAGGCGCACATGCTGATCGATTACCAGCGTATGAAACCTGGGGTCAGAAAGCAAGGCATAACTTTGCCTCCCGGCCGTAAGTTGTCGAATCTGGTCATCAAACGGGGCGAAAAACGGGCAGTAAATCCGTTCGGCCAGCCTCCTGGCTTCCCCGGGAAGCTGGGGCTGGTCGCCGGGGAAAAGAAAGAACCCGCCCTTCAAGAAGGCCGGGGTGAAATGACGGTCATCCACGATAAGAAAGGCGATGCTGTACTTCCGACAGAAGGTCACCACCTCCTGGGGGTCGGCGGCATAATAGGCCTTAAAGAGATCGGCCAGCCGGGGCTTTAATTTGGCCCAGTAACCCCGGCTCCAGGGGTGGGCCAGTTCATAGGTGGCAAAGGCCCGGCGTCGGGCGAAGGTGGGGATGGTGTCCATCAGGTTGGGGTGGCCGGCGATGAGGACATCCCGGTTGGTTTCGGCCAGGGCGGCATAGACGGTGCGGTAGGCCGAGTAATCTTTGAGTCCGACGCCCTGGAGGCGCCAGGCGCCCAGGGCTGCTGCCGCCACCAGGGCCAGGGTCGCCAAATAGCGGGGCCAGTTCTCCAGCCGGAGCGCCCTCTGTACCCCCAGGGCCAGCACCAGGCAATAAAAGAGGTTCAAGGTGTAGATGAGATAACGGTCGGGGACGAATAACTTCAACAGGAAGAGCCGGGCCAGGCAATAAAGGGCCAGGGAGGCCAGTCCTATGTACCAAACGGGTTTGAGCGGTTGGCGCCAGGCGGGCCAGTCCAGGCGCCGGAGCCCGGCCGCCACCAGCGCCAGCAGCCCC
>JAGVPN010000085.1 GCA_020052215.1 Syntrophobacterales bacterium | reverse complement strand
ATGATAAACTGGGGATACCCGCGATACCTCGGGGACATCTGGATCTTTTCCCGAGGGTACTGGACGGTGACGATGGGTTTGACAAAATAGCGGATAGTAACCGCCATGCCCGCCAGCAGACTCCAAAAACCCACCGCAATTTCTTTAAAATAACTCATCATCGCTACTCAACCTTTATTCCGGCAACTAACCGGCCCACCTCATCTGAGTTTTAGCACCAAGGCCGTAATGAGCAGATTGACAAAGGCCAGGGGGATCAAAATCTTCCAGGCGAAGGTGATCAGCTGGTCGAACCGCAGCCGGGGGAAGGTCCAGCGGAACCACATGAGCAAGAAGATCACCGCGTAGACCTTGAGGAGGAACCAGACGACCCCGGGGAGAATGGGCCCCTGCCAGCCGCCCAGGAAGAGCACCGTGGCCACCGCCGCGGCGATGAACATGTTAGTGTATTCCGCCAGGAAGAAGAGGGCAAACCGCATCCCGGTATATTCGGTGTGGAACCCGGCTACCAGTTCTGATTCCGCCTCCGGGATGTCAAAGGGGGCCCGGTTGGTCTCCGCGGTGGCGCAGATAATAAAGAGAATGAACGCCAGGGGCTGGACCGCCACGAACCAGACGCCGCTCTGGGCGGCCACGATGTCGGTGAGCTTAAAGGACCCTACCATCAGGATGATGCTCATGACCGTGACCAGCAGGGGAATTTCGTAGGCCACGTTCTGGGCCACGGAGCGGATGGCGCCGAACACCGCGTACTTGTTGTTGGACGACCACCCGGCCATAAGGATGGACAGCACCGACAGGGTGGAGAAGGCCAGGATCAGAAGGATGCCGACGTTCATGTCCTTGATGATCCAGGTGGAAGAAAAGGGAATGACCAGGAAGGAGAGCAGCACCGGCAGGAAGATGACGATGGGGGCCAGCCAAAAGATCGGCTTGTCCACCTCTGCCGGGGTGATGAGCTCTTTGCCCATGAGCTTAATCGCGTCGGCCACGGTCTGGATGGCGCCGTGCGGGCCCACTTCCATGGGACCGGGGCGGAGCTGCATGTGGGCCGCCACTTTCCGCTCCATCCAGATGAGAAACAAGGCGTTCACCGAGACCAGGGCGATGACCGCGATCAAACCCACGACCATCCGGGCCCCTTCATTACCTAATAATTGCGCCACAAGTTCCATAGTTTGCGCTCGTATCTGTACTTAACGGTCAATTTCCGGGATGACCACGTCAATTGAGCCCAGGTTGGCCACCAAGTCGGCCACCAGATTGTCCTGGGCCATTTCCGGGAAGATGCTCATGTTGGCAAAAGACGGGGTCCGGAGCTTGATCCGGTAGGGTTTGACGTCGCCCTGACTGACGATGTACATGCCGAATTCACCCCGGGCGGTTTCCACGGCCTGGTAGACCTCGCCCACCGGCGGCTTGATGCGTTTGGGCACCTTTTCCGCCATGATGGGGCCGTCGGGGAGCTTATTGCAGGCCTGCTCGATGATCCGCAGGCTCTGCTCCATTTCCGCCAGGCGCACGATATAGCGGTCGTAAATGTCGCCATTGGACCCGATGGGAATCTCGAAATCGAACTCGGGATAAGCGGAATAGGGTTCGCTCTTGCGGATATCGTAGGGGATGCCGCTGCCCCGGAGATTGGGGCCGGTGATCCCGTACTTGATGCACTGGTCCCGGGTGATAATGCCCACGTCCCGGGTCCGGTGGATAAAGATGACGTTCTTGGTCACCAGGTTGTGATAATCGTCCCAGCGGCTGCGCAACCGGCTGACAAAGGCCCGGCACCCGGCGACGAAGTCGGCGTCGATGTCCACGGGCACGCCGCCGAACCGGAAGAAACAGTAGGTCAGGCGAGACCCGGTGAGGCCGTCCAGGAGGTCCAGGAGATGTTCCCGGTCGTCGAAGCAGTAGAGGAACGGGGTAAAGGCCCCCAGGTCCATCAGGTAGGCGCCGAACCACAGCAGGTGTGAGGTGAGGCGGTTGAGTTCGCAGGTGATCACCCGGATGTATTCGGCCCGTTCCGGGACCTTGAGGTCCAGGAGCTTTTCCACCGCCATGCAGTAGCACTGGTTGTAGGCCAGGGCGTGCAGGTAATCCACCCGGGCCAGGTTCGGCAGGAATTGCGTGTAGTTGCGATTCTCGGCCATGTGCTCGTGGCCCCGGTGGCCGTACCCGATGACCGGCTCCGCCTTGATGATGAACTCCCCGTCCATCTCCAAGAGCACCCGCAGGACGCCGTGGGTGCTGGGATGCTGCGGACCCAGGTTCAGGGTATAGGTCTTTTCTTCAATTCCTAATAGCTCAATCATTGCCCTGGGACGCTCCGAAATCTTTCAGTAAGGGATGGAAATCGGCATCTTCCGGCAGCAAGAGCCGCTTCAGGTTGGGGTGATTGAAGAAATGGATGCCGAACAGGTCAAAGACCTCCCGTTCATACCAGTCAGCCCCGGGGTAAATGTGGGAGATGGTGGGCATGCCTTTCTTCTTGCCGAGGGGCAGGTGCACCGCAGTGCGGCACAGTTCATCGAAACTGGCGAAGTGGTACACCAGATCGAAAGCCTCGTTGAGGTCCACCGCGGTGAAGGATTCCAGGAAGCAACCGGCGGCCAGCATGGCCTGGGCCACGTCCGGCAGTTGGGCCGGTAGGGCCGCCACCTCCAGGTGGTATCCGGTCTTGGCGTAGTCGCCCTCGGCCACCTTTTCGAGGTTCAAGGGGGCCAGCGCTTTGATGAGATTATCCTTAAGCATCTCTGAACTTCCTGAGACGGCCCCGTTTGGTGATTTTCTCTTCCAGGAGAAGGATGCCTTCGATCAAAGTCTCCGGACGGGGCGGGCAGCCGGGAACATAGACGTCCACGGGGATGATGAGGTCGGCGCCGGGTACGATGGCGTACTGGGTGGGATAATAAAAAGGGCCACCGGAAATGGCGCAGTTACCCATAGCCATGACCCACTTGGGCGCGGGCATCTGCTCATAGAGCCGGACCACCGCGGGGGCCATTTTCTTGGAGATGGTGCCGGCCACGATCATCAGATCGCACTGCCGGGGGGAGGGGCGGAAGACCCCGGCCCCGAAGCGGTCCAGATCGAACCGGGCGGCGCCCGCGGCCATCATTTCAATGGCGCAGCAGGCCAGGCCGAAGGTCAGGGGCCACAAAGAATTGGCCCGGGCCAGGTTGAGGGCCTCTTCCAGGACTCCCAGATGGATTAGGGGTTCACCTGTTTTCGTTTCCAACTGAACACTCCTCTGTTCCAGGCATAGACGATTACCAGGGACAGAATGCCGATGAAGATGGTTACCTCGATAAAGTCCCGCCAGACGTATCCTTTGCCATAGGCCAGCAGCACCGGGAGGAGAAAGAGCACATCCACGTCGAAGGCCAGAAACAGCAAGGCAAAGAGATAGTAGATCACTGCCACCTGAATCCAGGCGCTGCCGATGGTGGGCATGCCGCATTCATAAATGGCGTCCCGGGCGGCGCCGAAGCTCCGAGGGGCAATCAATTTGGCAATGATCAGGGGACCCACGGCGAACAGCGCTGCTGCCACCAGGTAGACGAGAACAAACGAGAAATCGCTCAGGGCCTGCGGTATTTCCAACGCCAGACTCCTTGTGCTTTTTGGTACAACCTCGCCTTTTATATCCCAGGGCGGAAATCATAGTCAAGGAGTTTTTTCCCGCCAGGGCAAAAATATTCCGACGCGCCAGTAACTACGCGCTAAAACAGCAAAAATATTCCTCGGGAAAAATCGGAGCCGGCGCGTATTTGAAACCCCTTTTTCCCGTCGAACATGTTAGCATCGGGTAACCGGCCCCGGCGAGGAACGGAATGACCCCAGAATTTTGGGGATGATTAAGATTTTTGCTCTCTAATAAAATACGGTTTCATCTGCAACCAACTAATTTGTTAACTTATTGATGATTAAAAGAAAAATGTAGGGCTGGCACTGCCCGCCATCCTCATTATCCGTACACGGTAAAAGTTCTTTAAATCGGTGGCGCAGGCTTTCCAGCCTGCGCCAAGGAAGCAGATTATTCGGGCGCAGCCTGGAAAGGCTGCGCCACCAGCCAGTACCACCTTTTCAGGCTTTACGGCTGGCCAAAGGCCCATGAATGGCTGCCATGCAGGAAAGGAGCGCGGGCGCCGATGACTAACTGGGAAGATTTGACCATGCCGGGTCTCGAGGCCCTGGGGCAGCAAACCCAGACGGTGATCCTGCCCATCGGGTCCCTGGAGGAGCACGGGCCGCATCTGCCCCTGGGCACCGACACCTTTCACGCCCTGGAGGTGGCCCGGCGGGTGGCCAGGCTTCGCCCCGTGGT
>JAGVPN010000072.1 GCA_020052215.1 Syntrophobacterales bacterium | reverse complement strand
CCTTACCACCCGGCCGTAATGGGCCCCGTCCGGCAACTCGATGGTCTGGACGGTGACCGCGGCCCCGGTCGTTCCGTGCAGTTGCCGAAGCGCCGCCATACTTTCCCCGGAAATCAGCGGCGCGTCGCCGCACAGGACCATGACGGTCGCGGCCGAGGCCGGCACCGCGGGCATGGCCACCTGCACCGCGTGGCCGGTACCCAACTGCGGCTCTTGGATGACGAAGCGCACCCCATATTCTTTCAAGGCTTCCTTAACCGCCTCGGCCTGATGGCCCACCACCACGACGATGTCGTTAACCCCAGCCTCCCGGAGCGTATCCAGGAGGTAAGCGATCATGGGCCGGCCCAGGATCTGGTGCAGCACCTTGGGCTGACTCGACTTCATCCGGGTCCCCTGCCCCGCAGCCAGGATAACGGCGGTGATGTTGTTGGTTACCATTTCCATTCCTTATTTTTATGCATTCTTTGTGCCAATAATCGTTCTAATCAAATCTTCATTCACCAATTCCTGAAAGGTATTGTTGAATATTGAACTTCATCAAATTTTACATTTTTTGATTCAAGTAACATTTCCACCGAAGCCTTTGATAACCTAGGCTCATGCGTTGGTCCTACAACAATTTTATTGATAATTAAATTATCACCTTCCGTTGGCAAAGGAATCTTTATATAAGGAACAATCATTGATTGGCCTGGACGGAATCTAATAGATTTAATAAATTTGATAGATTTTAAATTCCGACTTACAATGATTCTCCATTCTCTTTCTGCTTCAAATTTTGAATGTTTAAAAGTCGGTGCCAATTCTATGAATTGCATTAATAAATCTGCAAACAATTCCTGTTCCGTTTCTCCCCATGGTCCCGGCCAGGATGAATTCTTAATTTCAACATCATACCGAGCATATATATCACTTATAACCTTCCTCAGAGCGCTCTTTTGATCTTCTTCATTGTAGTTACATAATGTAATCGAACATTTGCTGTCTTCCGCGCATCCCTTCAATTTATCTAAGTTAAATCCTACACTAAAGCCGATACCTCTTGGGCAGTATCCACGCCACTGGCTTAAAAGGTCTTTCTCTTCAGAGAAAGAACAGACAAAAAAGCCAATGGGGTATGGATGTGAAATAATTTTATCAATATTTTCAATAAGTCCATCGAAAAAACTAAATTTGCCTAAACCCTTAGAAACTACGGGGATTTTTTCTTTAACGTTATTAATCTCTTCTCTTAGTAAATTTATTGAATAATTTAACTCGCTTGCATCGTTTAAATAGAGGACATTTGTTGCCCAAATAGATTTACTTTCGATAATTCCCAAGAGCCCTTCAAGGGAGGTATAATGGTAAAGGATTTTTTCACTTTCCCTCATCTCAAGAGTCTCCGCAATGGCTTAGGATCGCTCTAACCTATCACCGCATAATCCACCGCTCGGGGATTATCTATGCGCTTGGAGGCGTCTAAAATTTCCAGGCCCACGACGTTGCCGTCCTTATCGTAGTCGATGATTACTCCGGGCTTGTCTTCGTCGCTTTCTTCGATGGGGGCGTTGCTGAAGAGAATGCGCAGCACGTCCACTTCGGGATCATAGGTTACCTTCATGGCATCCTCCAATATTTGTGAACCTTGCTGGTGCGATAAACCGTTATCACGACAGGCGGATCATTCTCGTCAGCCACAATCGCACGCACCAGAAATTTCTTCCCTGCACCAAAATCAATGATTGATTGAAAGGCTTTCTTGCCCCGAGTTTCCGGCACTATCTGTTGGGGATTATGCAAAAGCTGTTCCAACAGGTCCAGGGAAATTCCCCGTCTCTCCATTTCCAGCCGGGCGTGACGTGAAAGCTTGTATTTCACAGGTCGTTGCCGTCGTTATAATGCAGGCTAAAGCCTGCGGTTATAGATTATTCTTGGCTTTGGCTTAAACGAGGCGATTGGGAACCAGTCCGTAAAAGCTGATAGAATTCTCACCCTGAGATTTGATCCTTTTATAAATACTACTATTTTATAAAAATGAAAAGGCAAGCCCGGTTTTCGGGCTTGCCTTTATTTATCGGGTTAAGTGAATGATGGGTTAGCGGCCGGCCACCTTCACGCGCATCAGGGAGCGGCGCATAGCGGCTTCGGCCCGGGCCCAGTCGATCTCTTCGGTCTTGACTGCGGCCAGGCGCTTTTCGGCCCGCTCCTGGGCCCGCTTGGCCCGTTCTATGTCGATCTCCCGGCCCTTTTCGGCGGATTCCGCCACGATGGTGACCTTTTCCCCGGTGACTTCGGCAAAGCCGCCGCTCACCGCCAGGTATTCGGTCTGGCCGCCCTTGCGGTAGTACATCTCGCCGATGTCCAGGGCGCTCAGGAAGGGGATGTGGCCCACCAGGACGCCGAACTGGCCTTCCACCCCGGGGCACACCACTACATCGGCCTCGGTGGACAGGACCAGCCGGTCGGGAGTAACCACCTCCAACAGGAGTTGTTTTTCTGCCATAGCCTTTGGCCTCCCCTGCCCTTAGGCAGCCGCCAGCCGTTCGGCTTTGGCCACCGCTTCTTCGATACCACCTACCATATAGAAGGCCTGCTCCGGCAGATCGTCGTGCTTGCCTTCGATGATTTCCTTAAAGCCGCGCACGGTGTCCGGCACGGACACGAACTTGCCTTCCTGGCCGGTGAACTGGGACGCGACGAAGAAAGGCTGGGACAGGAAGCGCTGAATCTTCCGGGCCCGGGCCACGGTGAGCTTGTCTTCGTCGGAGAGTTCGTCGATGCCCAGAATGGCGATGATGTCCTGCAGGTCCTTATACTTCTGGAGGGTCTGCTGGACGTTCCGGGCCACGTAGTAGTGCTCTTCGCCCACGACTTGCGGGTCCAGGATCCGGGAGGTGGAATCCAGGGGGTCCACCGAGGGGTAAATGCCCAGTTCCGTCAGGGCCCGGGAGAGCACCACGGTGCCGTCCAGATGGGCAAAGGTGGTGGCCGGGGCCGGGTCGGTCAAGTCGTCGGCGGGTACGTAAATGCACTGTACCGAAGTGACCGAACCTTTCTTGGTGGAGGTGATGCGCTCCTGCAATTCACCGAGGTCGGTGCCCAGGGTGGGCTGGTAACCTACGGCGGAGGGCATGCGGCCTAAGAGAGCCGATACCTCGGAGCCCGCCTGGGTGAAACGGAAGATGTTGTCGATGAAGAGCAGGGTGTCCTGGCCCTCTTCATCCCGGAAGTATTCCGCCGCGGTCAGGGCGGTCAAGGCTACCCGGGCCCGGGCCCCGGGGGGCTCGGTCATCTGTCCGTAGATCAAGGCCGCCTTGGGCAGTACGCCGGAGTGTTTCATTTCCAGGTAGAGGTCGTTGCCCTCACGGGTGCGCTCACCCACGCCGGCGAACACCGAAATGCCGCCGTGGTGCATGGCGATGTTGTGGACCATTTCCATCATAACGACGGTCTTGCCCACGCCGGCGCCGCCGAACATCCCCATCTTGCCGCCCCGGGGGAAGGGGACCAGGAGGTCGATAACCTTAACCCCGGTTTCCAGCACCTTTACCGTGGTGTCCTGCTCCACGAAGGACGGCGCCAGACGGTGAATCGGCATATAGTGCTTGGCAACCACCGGACCCATACCGTCCACCGGGCGGCCCACGACGTTGAGCACCCGGCCCAGGGCCTCGTGTCCCACCGGCACCATGATGGGGTTACCGGTGTCTTTTACGGGCATGCCCCGTACCAGACCGTCGGTGGTGTCCATGGCGATGGTGCGGACCATGTTGTTCCCGAGATGCTGGGCGACTTCCACCACCAGGTTGTCTTCAATGTCGTCGATGGCCGGGTTGGTAATGAAAAGGGCGTTTTTAATGGCCGGCAGTTTGCCTTCTTCGAATTCCACGTCCACTACCGGACCGATAACGCGGGCGATTCTTCCGATATTCATATGCTGTAAATCCTCCTCATACGGGCGGCTTAGCCTTTAAGGGCTTCAGCCCCGCCCACGATATCCATCAGTTCTCTGGTAATAGCCGCCTGCCGGGCCTTGTTCATTATGAGGCTCAAGGTGGTGATCATTTCTTTACAGTTAGCCTGGGCGTTGTCCATGGCGGTCATCCGGGCGGCGTATTCGCTGGCGGAATTTTCCAGGAAGCCATGGTAAACCAAGACGTTGATATATTTGGGCAGCAAGTACTCCAGGAACTGCTCCATGGGCGGCTCGAAGAGATACTCGGTGCTGCCCCCGGCTTCTTCCCCCGCCTCGGCGGGCTTGATGGGTAGCAACTGCACCATTTTGGGGCGCTGGATCGCCATATTGATAAAGCTGGCATGGATCAGGTGAACCTCTTGCACCCCTCCGGTCAGAAAGGCGCTCATGACCTCCCGGGCCACCGTCACCGCATTGGAAAAGTCGAACTTATTCCACACATCCACGTATTGGGCCAACATCTCCCGTTTGCGCCGCCGGAAGAAATCCCGGCCTTTGCGCCCCACGCAGATGAGGGAAACCTCGATACCCGCAGCCTCTTTTTCCCGGATGAACTTCACCGCGGTGTTGATCAGGTTGACGTTGAAGCTGCCGCACAGACCCCGGTCAGCGGTCATCAACACCACACCGACCCGTTCCACCGGGGTAGCCGCTTGGAAGAAGGGGTGGATCTCCGGTTCTACCCGGCCGGCCATATTGCCCAGCATCATGGCGAAGGCCGCGGCATAAGGCCGGAACCCTTCCATGCGCAGCTGGGCGCCCCGCAGTTTCGCCGCCGAGACCATGTTCATGGCCTTGGTGATCTGCTGGGTCTTCTTGACCGCCCCGATTTTGCGTTTGATATCTTGTAGGGTCGCCATGCTTATACCCCGCTCTTATGACGCGCTGACGACAGGCTGGAAGACGGAATCAAACTCTTCCAGGATAACCTTCATCTTGGCATCGATTTCCGAAGTAAACTCTTTCTGCTCCTTGATGGCGGCCAGCAAGTCAGCGTATTTCGACTCCATGAAGCTATAGAGCTGCTGTTCGTAAGACCCCAGCACATCGATGGGATACTTGTCCAGGAAGCCCCGGGTGCCGGCAAAGATGATGGACACCATCTTCTCCATGGGCAGCGGCTGATACTGGGGCTGCTTCAGGACTTCCACCAGCCGG
>JAGVPN010000143.1 GCA_020052215.1 Syntrophobacterales bacterium | reverse complement strand
GGCGTTGACCCGGAAGGGCCGGGGGGCGACGTAAGGGTTTTCCAGGGATTCGGCGTGCACCAGGAACAGGCCCCCCGAGGAGTTGCCCACCAGCATCCCCTCCCCCGGGGCCAGGTTGCTGCAGGTATCCACGCAGACCCGGTCGCCCATCCCCAGAGATCGCAGGCGGGTGATCCTGGCGGTGGTCAACCTAACCGGCGGCGAAGCGTCCTTCACCAGGCGGGCGATGGTTTTGATCATGGCCGGCGTGGCCTCCGCGACCACCAGGCCGTCCACCCCCTTTTCCAGCACTCCCAGGGCGGTGCGGGCCGCGTCCTCATCTTTCACTTCCACGAAGATGTTGTGACTCTGGGCCACCAGGTTTTCCAAAGGGATGATGGTCCAGTCGGGGGTGTGCACCACCACCGGTCCCTGGCGGGCCAGGCGGATGACCTCGGGTTCATCCGCGGTGCTGGAAATCGCCACTTCCTGGACGTCTTGGCCCGGCACCAGGTCGCCGTCCGGCGCCACCACGGTGATGAGTCCCAGGGCCTTAACCTCCTCAATCCGGCCCTGGGGAACCCACACCGCGTCCGCCCCGCTCTCCAGGGCAGTGGTCACAAGCTTTTTGTCCCAGGGGTCAATTTTGACCCATAGCTGTTTCATCAGTTCTTCCTTCCATAGGCGGACTGCTTAAACGGCCTGCAAAAACGACAGGGCTTCGTCAACCCCGGAGTTTTCATTGACGATCATGCTGATGGCCCCCACCATGCGGCTGGGGTCACGGTGCTGGAAGACATTGCGGCCGATGGACACGCCGGCCCCTCCGGCTTCGATGGCCCCTTGCACCATCTCCAGAATGTCCCGGTCCGAACTCATTTTGGGGCCGCCGGCAATGACCACCGGCACCGGGCAGCCGGCCACCACCTGGCGGAACGACTCCACCGAACCGGTGTACGAGACCTTGACGATGTCCGCCCCCAGTTCCGCCCCCAACCGGGACACGTGCTTAATCACCTCTGGGTCGTATTCATCTTTGATCTTCTCGCCCCGGGGATACATCATGGCCAACAGCGGCATCCCCCATTCCCGGGCCTCCCGGGACACCCGGCCCAGGTCGGAGAGCATCTCCTGATCGGAGCCGTTCCCCACGTTGACGTGAATGGAGAGGGCGTCCGCCCCCAGCTTGATGGCTTCCTCCACGGTGCACACCAGGGTCTTGGCATTGGGATAGGGTGACAGGGCGGTGGAGGCGGACAGGTGAATAATCAACCCCACGTCCTTGCCCCGGCGGCGATGGCCGCTGGACACCAGCCCCTTGTGGATGAGGATGGCATTGGCCCCGCCGCTGGCCACCGCATTGACCGTGGTCTTCATGTCGATGAGGCCTTCAATGGGGCCAACCGTGACGCCGTGATCCATGGGGACGATCACCGTGCGCCCCGTGTCCCGGTTCATAATGCGTTCCATGCGAATCTGTTTGCCGACCACTTTCTCCTCCCTCGCCGCAGTGCCTGAGAAGCCCTGATACCCCACGGCCACCGATAAAAAAAGCCGTGGTCGCCTCGCCTGCGCCACGGCTTTTAAAAGATTTTTTTTCCTGTGCCTACATTCTTTTAAAAGTCGAGGCGCACTCCCGGCCCGGTAAAATAATAATAGCTAAAATAAAACTTCAGGGTCCGGGGCCAGCTGGATTGCATTTCTTTGAGTTCCTCGACTTTTATTACCCTAAAATATTCGTCCCCCGGTGTCAACAAAAATTTTTTTAGCTTGGCGTTAATTGTGGTATGCTGAAATTTAAGGAGACGCGGATTCGCTGGGGGTTAAGGGGCCGCCGACCGGATCATTGGGGCGGCAGCCCGCGCCATGCCTGGCTTGCAGGGACTATGGAAAACCCCCTCGATCATCGCAGTTTCATCTGGATCATCAACGACGCCGACAAGCTGGTCTTCGTCAACGACGCGTGGCTGGCTTTCGCCGGTGAAAATACCGCGCCCCAATTAACCGCATCCTTGGTCCTGGATCAACCCATCTGGCGTTTTATTCAGGGGCAGGAAACCAGCTATTTGTATAAACAGATTTTCCGCCGGGTCCGGGCCGGCAAGTCCCCGGTCAAATTTCCCTTCCGGTGTGACTCCCCCGATTGCCGGCGGTTCATGGAAATGCAACTTTCCTTATTACCCGGAAATGCGATCCAGTTCATGGCTCAAATACTCCGGCAGGAATGGCGTCAATCCTTAGACTTCTTGGATACCTCCCGGGATATCCCCCGGGAATTCCTGAAAATCTGCAGCTGGTGCAAGAAAATAAATATTCCGGGGCGGGGCTGGGAGGAGATCACGGCGGCCATCGTGGCCTTGGACCTCTTTGGCCGCCACCCGATGCCCCGGATGACCCACACCATCTGTGATGCTTGCCACAGCGCCATCAGGCTGGAGTTGAATCAGGAGTCGGATGAAAAGCTGAACTCCGACCGAACGCGACCGAACGCGACCGCACCGGGCGAAGGCGGGCGGCCGTAAGAGACGCCGGATTTTGTCCGGCTGCCCTTGGCCGGCCCGCTCGATCCGGAGACCATGAAGGAGGCGGTATGCCCCGCAGCGATGATTATCAGACGTCCGTCGCCCTGGCTGTGGCGGAATTGAAAAACCTCAATCCCAAGCGGCTGGAAAACCGAACCGGCGCCCAATACTTTGTCGAGGATGCCCAAGAGGGCCTCATTCTGTTCTATTTCGGCCAGGCGCGGCGTATCACCTGGCCGGAGGTCCGCGTGACCCCGGGCAACGGCCAGGGGGAAATTCCCCTGCCGGAGCAGATCCTCATCCTCCACTACGTGCTCAACGCCTTGGGAGAACCTCTCACCGGCCGGACCATCGATTTCCGCCAGGTCCCGGAAGGCGGTTTCTACTGGTCCGCCTTCGTCTCCCGGGCCAAAAAGCCGTTGCTTTCGACCTTCGGCCACGATCTCCAGCTCTACCTCAAGGTGGCGGCCAGCCTGGGGGGAGAACCCCTGCCCCTGGGCGATGCCGCCGCCCGGTTTATGGCCTTTCCCCGGGTGCCCATCACCCATGTCCTGTGGGGTGGAGATGAGGAATTCGCTCCCGAGGCCACTATCCTGTTCGACGAAACTATCTCCCAGTATCTCCCCACCGAGGACATCGCCGCCCTCTCCGGCGCCTCGGTCTACCGCCTGATGGGGGCCGCCCACCAATTCCGCCAGAGCCGATAGTGTTGTGCTTCAGAATTACTTAGGATATTTGAAACCTGCCATCAGGTGTCAGATGAGGAGAAAATTCCCCCCTTTTCTAAACTGAGCATTACCCACAAATAAGAGGAAAGCGAGCAACAGGCTGTAAACACATTAAAATTCCCTCTCCCCTGCGAGGGGATACAAGGGTTAGGGTGAGGGGTGGCTTAGTCGGCTGACACCCCCCCTCACCCCAGCCCTCTCCCCCCAAAAGCGGGGGGAGAGGGAGAAAAATCAAAACCCGGCACACGAATGTACTTGTGGGTAAAGGTTAGTTTAAGAAAGGGGGACTTATCGGCAATTGCCGTAAAACCGCGGCAGATTAATACCAAACAATTTACGAAGCATGACACTATCGGGCGTCCAGGGCCGGGGAGGGCGCGCCGCGCTCCCGGGGCCGGATAATCGCCTGGCGGGGGGAGGGCTTGCGGAAACCTAAATAATGGTTATAATTAAAACAAAGGGGGGCGTAACGGCTTCGACGTGAATAGAGAACTGTAAGTTGCATGCCGAGGTCCTGTCCGCTCGTTAAACGGGTAGGAAAACCATAAGTGCCGACAACTACGGCTACGCTCTAGCCGCTTAAGGCTAGCATCTGGGGCTCGACGCCGGGAGAGGGCCCTGAGATGACGATATCCTGGCAAAGCTGCCAATAACGCCTGCGGGTTGGCGGACGAAAACTAAGCGGGCTAGCCTCTAAGCATTCTGCCAGTGGAAGTCTTCAGGGGCGAAACTAAAACGCTGGCTAAGCATGTAGAAGCTTCCAGGGACTATTGGCGGACGCGGGTTCGACTCCCGCCGCCTCCACCACTTTACAATTAATGATTTCAATGAGATAGGGGCCAAGAAGGCCCCTATTTTTGTGTCCACGGATTGTCAAGGGCGCTCTGAAAAGAGAATCAAGAGACGGCTATTTTAGGTGCCGATTTGGAGACTCTTCTCCATCTCAAAATTTTATTAACCAACTCGCCTTGCCTGTGGCATAATGCTATTGTGAGAACTTTGTAAATTCCTCAGGGAGGCGAGCACATGATAGATAAAGTGCACTTCAAATGGTTCAAATCCATTGAGGACGTCGAGTTTAAACCCGGTCGCGTCAATGTCCTGATCGGTGCGAATGGCAGCGGCAAGAGCAACTTGCTGGAGGCGCTCGGCGTCCTATCTGCAGCTGTTTCTGGTCGGGTTGATGATGAGGCGCTTCTGCGTCGCGGTGTCCGCCCCGGTGTCCCTGCATTATATAAGTGTTCTTTCCCAGACATCAAGGGTCCTTTGCATATTTATTTCGGTGCCTGGCATGGTTCGGCCTCGTATGAAGTCTCATTATTTAACCCCATCAGGTACCCATCTCCGGCTTGGCGTTTTCACACGGAAGGTCTAAAAAAAGACAATGTATCATTGATTGGGAGGTCCCATAGAGCCGCCGTAAAGCTCAACCCGGAAGCTGGGCTGGTTGCTTTAAAGATGGTGGAAATGTCGGACCAGGATGATGTCCTTGAAATGCTTAACGGGCTTAGGGACTACGCCATTTACACTCCAAATACCCCTACGTTGCGAGGAATTGCTCCAGATACCCAGCCGCGCCAGCCCATCGGTCTTTCAGGCGGTCAGTTGGCCAATGGCGTGTCGGATATTCTCAAGCAGCGCCCATTATTACGAATTGGGCATCCGCTAAATGATTCAGAGGCTTTTTTCTCTAGGGTTACTCGAGATGCGCTTCGCTTGATAGACTGGGCCAAATCATATGGAACCGCCCAAGCATCTTCCATACCGTTGTCTTTCTCTGTGGGTTCGACGGAAAGGGTTATTCGATTTACCGACCGCTTTATGAAATCCGGGCGTGATACTTTATCCGGGTATGATGCCAGTGAAGGTGCGCTGTATGTACTTTTCCACGCAGTCCTGGCTGCACACCCGAGAAGCCCACAAATCTGTGCCGTGGACAACGCCGACCATGGTTTGAACCCCCGTCTATCCCAGGCGCTTTTTAGCAAAATCTGCGACTGGTATTTAAAATCACCCTATTCTCGCCAAATATTCCTGACCACCCAAAACCCGTTGTCCTTGGATGGCTTGCCTCTTCAAGAAGATCAAGTCCGGCTCTTCACTGTTTCAAGAACAGAAAACGGACGTACCGTTGTCAATCGAATTGTATTGGATGAGAAGCTTAAGAAGATGGCCGATGACGGTTGGTCCCTTTCCCGGCTATGGGTGATGGGGCATCTGGGGGGAGTGGCTAATGTCTGAACCTCTGAAGATTGCCTTTGTGGTGGAAGGCCCCACAGACTTCATTATGCTAAAAACGGTTATCGCAAACCTCTTGGAGGGGCGTGATTTCGTCCCTCAAGTGCTGCAACCGGAGATGTCCGAAGCATTTAAGCCCGTACCTGGCGAGGATGGAGGTTGGCCTGGAGTCTGCCGGTGGTGCCGTC
>JAGVPN010000128.1 GCA_020052215.1 Syntrophobacterales bacterium | reverse complement strand
CCATCTTTTCCCCTCTCCCCCAATGGGGGAGAGGGTCAGGGTGAGGGGGAAGTGATCTTCACGGAGTTTAAGAAATACGTTACCGTATTTATGAACCACTGCACTTAGGCAAAAAACTCTGACCCCGGAGGCCTCTGTTTCAATGACTCCAGATCAACCGGAAACGGTGTCTCTCTACCAGCAGATAGACCAGGCCAGCCTGTCCCTGGACAGCAGCTTCACGTTCCAGTGCCATGCCGATTTGCCCTGCTTCAACCAGTGTTGCCGCACCCCCACCATCATCCTGAGCCCTTATGACCTCCTGCGTCTGAAACAGGGTCTGGGGATCACTTCCACGGCATTGCGGGAACGTTACACCCGGCAGGAAATTGAACCGAATTCCAATCTTCCCCTGATCTTCATCGATGCTTACCGGTCTCCGGAGGGTGGCTGTCCTTTCCTGGGGGCGCACGGCTGCACGGTTTATCCCCATCGGCCGGCGGCCTGCCGCCTCTTTCCCCTCACCATGGGCAGCCGGCTCACCGCGGACGGCGTCGAGGACCATTACTTTTGCCGCCGGTTGGATTATTGCCAGGGATTCGCCGGCGAGGCCGAATGGACGGTGGCCTCCTGGATGGCCAACCAGGGATTTGGCGAATATGACCTGGGGCGCCGGGAATGGCTGGAAATCCTTCTTAAAGCTGGACTGACGGAGCAGCTCGTGGTCGACGCCCACATACAAGACCTCTTCGCCACCCTCGCTTATGACCTGGACAAATTTCGCCGGTTGGTTTTTGACCCGGTATTTCTCGAGGCTTATGATGCTTACGATATAAAGGCCGAGGCCATGGAAGATCTCAGGACGGACGACCTGGCCCTCCTCAAGTTCAGTTACCGCTATCTGCCGACGGTTCTGTCGGCGGAGGGGGCTCAAAAGATGACCGCGGTTATTCGCCGGTCCACCAGATTTTTCGAGGTGGACTGATACTAGGTTGAGACCTCTGCTCAAAAGTCCCCTCGCCTGTCATTCTGAGGGAGCGGAGCGACCGAAGAATCTCATCAATACAAGGAAAAACAAGATCCTTCGCTTTATATGAAAATGTTTTTGTAGGGGCGCACCCGTGTGTGCGCCCTCAATTCAGGGCGGACACATGGGTCCGCCCCTACAAGAAAATTGTCGTTGGTTGGCGAATTGGTTTGAAATGGGTTATCGGACCGCCTTCCCGGCGGAAAGGGGAGAAAAATTATCCCGCGGCCACGCCGTTGACGCCGCCGTTAACCAGGCGCACCACGGCCATGTCGGGGAAATAGTCGATGATGTTGAGGCAGCCGTAGTTCTGGTCCAGGCGGAACAGGTGGTCCAGGGAGAGGCCCAGGGCCTCGCTGAGGATGACCCGGTTGACCCCGGCGTGGGCCACGACGAGGAAGGCCTCCTGAAGGTGCTGGGCAATGAGGTCGCCCAGCCGGGGCAGGACCCGGGAACTCACGTCCAGGAGGCTTTCGCCCCCGGGAATGCGGAAGCTGGTGAGGTCCCGGAAGCGGGCCTCGAGCTCGGCGGGGTAGCGTGCGGCGATCTCGGTGAAGCTCAGGCCTTCCCAGGCCCCGAAGTGGACCTCACGGAACTCCGGGATGATTTGCAGCGCCAGGTTACGCCCCCGGCTGATGATCTCCGCCCCAGCGAGAGCCCGGGTCAGGTCCGAGGCATAGACCCCCGCCAGCGGCACGGCCGCAAGCTGCGCCGCCAGCTCCTCCAACTGCCGCACCCCGTGAGGGCTCAGGCCGATGTCGTTGTTGCCGTGGTACCGGTCGGTATGGCCGTCGGCCACCTGGCCGTGGCGCACCAGGTAGAGGCGGGTGGGGGTCAGAGAGGCTTTGGCGCGTTGGGCTTGGAGGCGCATTGATTATATCCTTCTATCTGGTTCCCAAGCTCCTGCTTGGGAACCAGAGGATGCTTCCTTTTGTCTAATTATTTATGTTCCTGTGGATTGGATTCGTTGTCAACAGCCCTTCCCATTAATTTGATTCCGCCAGGCTTCGGTAAAAAACGCCCATTAAAAACCTCTGCCTCCATAGAATCTACGATTATTCTCTCACCTCTATAATAGGCCCGTATCAATTCATCATCGGACCTTCGACGGAGGAGCGACTGTTCCCAGAGTTCGAGGGCATAGAATACGCCTGTGCCGTTATGAACTGAATAATAGTAGTACCAAAACATTACTATTGCAAGTGTGAGCTTTGCTAAGCAATCAAATGACATTATGCCGTTGTCATCAATGCTCTTGAGAGCGTAGCCAAAAATGATCATTGCACCTGTGGCTAAAATTAAATGGCAGATTACGACAATGCCTTGATGAAAAGAATGCTCTTTATTAAGTTCTCCATTCTCGCTAAACTTACTCATTAGCTTCCTCTTTTTTCACCTCGTTCCCAATTAGTACTTGGGAATGAAAATGGTTGCCAAGCTTAGCTTGGCGGGTAAAGGGGCGTTCCCAAGCCCAGCTTGGGAACGAGAAGACATTTTGTTAATTAGCGCACCAGCAACTGGACGTCTTCCCAGCATACTTTCACATCCTCAAAACATTCCTTCAATTGTTCATTCAACTTCAGGTCGAAAAATTCGTTTTGAACGGCAATAGTATAGAGCATCAACCAATGGGCTTGGTGAAGCGTTATAGCTACCATTTCGCGCTGGGCAGATTCATCAAATAACGCATCACCAGTACCACCTTCTTTTCTCAATAACCGCTTTTTTATGGAAGAGAAGGTGGCATGTCCGTGTAGAATTGGCTGATAGTAACACGACCAGTATAAACCTTCTAAGTCATGACCAATTTTTTTTGCCATAGATGGGATGTCCAAACGAGACCATGATTGTTGTGGGCGGGTAGTTTTACATTTTTTACAGTCTGCTTGCTGATACTTATCCTTAACCGCTTCAAACTTTCTCTCTATATCATCAATTTCACTTTGGGATATATATTTTGTAATATCAAAACCAGCATCTTT
>JAGVPN010000428.1 GCA_020052215.1 Syntrophobacterales bacterium | reverse complement strand
GGGCGGTTCGCGAACCGCCCCTACGGTGGTTGCGACCATAAAGCCAGAATTACCTCTATGACGGCAACTTGGTATAAGCCGGCGGCATTTTGTCCAGGCCGGATCGGCTCGCTTTTTCCAGCAGGCTTTCCCTAATCCGAAAGACATTTTCTCCCATGGCGCATTGGGTCAGATATTTGGTGATGCGGCTGGGGTTTTGCCGGTAAATCCCCACCAACTGTCTCCAGAATTGCCGCCGGTAACCGGCCAGGATTCCCTGGCGCCAGATCAACTTGACCGCCGCGAGCAGATTTTGGCGCCGGGTATTGAACGGCACACGGTCTCTCTGTTTGGTGTGGCCCGGGGTCCTGGACTTCCCGGCGGCGGCGCGCGTCGGTCTCATGGCCAGATAGTACCGATAGGTCCGGGCCAGGTATTTTGTGGGCTCGTAAAGGTAATCCACCGTCCGGATGTACTCCGCCACGATCTCCGAGGCGGGGCGAGCCGGCAGAAAATTGAAGCTCGCATCAATCATGTCGGCGGAAACCCCAATTTCGGTCAGCCGGTTCTCCTGCTTGAGCCGGTCCCACAAAGCGGTATTGGGAAGCGCCTGCAGCAGGTTCAGCATGACTGTGGGCAGGTTATGCTGTTCCACGAAGGCGCAGATCCGGTCGCCGGCCCCTTTGGTCTCCTGATCAAAGCCCATGATAAAGCTGGGGAGCACCCCCAGTCCGTTGGCGCTGATGTTGGTCAAAGATTGACCCAGGGGGTTCTTGACGTTTTGATACTTGCGGTTGCCCACCAAGACCGCCTCGTCCGGAGACTCGACTCCGATGAAGACATTGCCGAAATTGGCCGCGGTCATCAGGTCCACCAGGGGCATATTTTGCCCGAGATTGGCGGACGTCTGGGTCCAGAAACCGAACGGTTCACCATGGCTCTGCATCCACGGAATGAGTTGCTGGAGGATGGCCCTGGCATGGGTTTGGTTGCCGATGAAATTGTCGTCGCAGATTAAAATCTCTTGTCTCCACCCCAGGTTAAAGAGGGTTTCCAACTCCGCCAGGATCTGATCGGGGCTTTTATAACGGGGCTTGCGGCCGTAAAGATTGACGATATCGCAGAACTCGCAGTTAAAAGGACACCCTCGGGAAGTCTGGATGCCTATCGTGTTATAATCGCCCAGATGAAGCAGGTCAAAGCGGGGTACCGGCGAGAGGCTCATCTCCGGCCGGCCGTCCGGCTCGATCATGCCGTGGGTCTCACCGGCCCGCCAGGCTGCCAACCAGAGCGGAATGGTCGTTTCACCCTCGCCCCGGACGAGGAAATCGGCTCCAGCCTCCAGGATATCCTGGGGCACCGAGGTGGCAAAGGGGCCGCCCACCACCACGGTTTTGCGCCGCTGTTTGGCCTCTCGGATGAGGTTTAACAGTCCCTGCCGCTGGACGATCATGCCGGACAGCATCACCATCTCGGCCCAGTCCCAGTCATCGGCCCGGAGTTGACGCGTATTTAAGTCCGCCAGGCGAAACTCCCAGTCACCGGGCAGGAGCGCCGCCACGGTAATTAGACCCAAGGGCGACATGAGGGTTTTGCATCCCGCCAGTTCGCACAAATCTTTCATTGACCAAAAAGAATTGGGAAATTCAGGGTTGATCAAAAGAACCCGCATCCACTACCTCCAGGAAGCTCTGCCGACCTCGCCCCTGGTTGGGGGGAAATGCCTAAAGCGTTCCCTCTAAACTCCGGGGCGACGCCCGGCAACCTCAATCTTTCCGGCGTTCCTGTTTGTGGTCGGCGATGGAGTCCGTGATGGTGTTCCACAGCTTTTTCAGCAACCCTTCATCGTGCTCCCCGGTCCCCTGGGGCTGGGCGTGGGTTTCGGGCTCTTCCTTGGCCAGTTCCTTAAGCAGGTGCTGCTGCCGGGCAGTGAGGTCCCGGGGAATAACCACCCTGACCTCCGCCAGCAGGTCGCCCCGGCGCTGGCCCTTGGGGTAAGGCACCCCTTCGCCCTTTAACCGGATCACCTCTCCGGGTTGGGTGCCCGGCGGGATCACCAGTTCGTGGCTGCCTTTAAGGGTGGGGATGGTGAAGCGGGTCCCCAGGGCCGCCTGGACAAAGGAAATGGGCACCTGGAGATGCAGGTCGTAGCCCTCCCGCTGGAAAAAATCGTGGGGCCGGACGTTCATGACGATGTATAAATCCCCCGGAGGCCCGCCGTGCGCGCCGCCGTTGCCTTCGCCAGGCATGACCAGGTGGGTGCCGCTGTCCATGCCCGGGGGGATTTTCACCTTGAGCTTCTTCTTCTCCCGGATCCGGCCTTCCCCGTTACAGCCGGAGCAGGCCTCGGCCACAAACTCCTTCATTCCCTGGCACCGGGGACAGGTGGTGGTGATCTGAAAGATGCCGTGGCTGCGGGACACCACTCCCCGGCCGCCGCACTGGGGGCAGGGGGTCCGCTTGGTCCCGGGCTTGGCGCCGCTGCCGCCGCAGGTGCGGCAGTTCACCACCCGGGGCAGCTCTACGGTCACCTCGGTTCCCAGGGCCGCGTCCAGGAAATCCAACGTCAGATCGTACCGGAGATCGTTGCCCGGCTGGGGCCGGGGCCCGCCGCCACCGCCAAAGCCGCCCCCGAAGCCGAAGACGTCTCCAAAAATGTCGCTGAAGGAACGGAAAATGTCGGAGAAATCCGTAAACCCGGTGAACCCGGTGGAAGAGAGGCCCTCATGCCCATAGAGATCATAAAGACGCCGCTTTTCCGGGTCATGGATGACCTCGTAAGCCTCGGCGGCCTCCTTGAACTTCTCTTCGGCGTTCTTATTCCCGGGATTGCGGTCCGGATGGTATTTGAGGGCTATCTGGCGGTATTTCTTCTTGACCTCGTCCACACCCGCGTCCCGGGGCACTCCCAGGACCTGGTAATAATCCTTTTTCTGGTTTGCCATATCTTTTTATGTAAGTCTCACCTTTACCGATTTTACTTTGTCGCCTAAATGAACCTCTTTGTCCCGGCGATCGTCGATGCTGATGTGGGTGACCACCCGGTCGACCCCCTGGTCAAAGGGGAGTTCGTGTAAGACCTGGGCCACTTTCAGCAATCTGGCGGCGTGGCCGTGAATCAGGGTGCCCATGTCCGTGAGTTCATAGGGGATACCCTCTTGCTGGAGATACCTGATGACCGCGGCGACAAAATCGCCCACACTGGTATCTCCCAGTCCCAAAGGGACCACGCTGATTTCCATGATCGCCATGTGTAGCTCCGGAGGCGCCGGCGTCTATGAGAGCAGTAATCGCCGCACCGCGGCTTTGAGACCATCCAGATTGGGGGATTTTACCACAAAATCGTCGGCGCCCCAACTGGAAAGATCGCGGGGAGGGGAAACGTGGGAATAAAGCAGCACTCGGGTCTTGCGGTTGGTTCCTTTGATTATCAGTCCAGCCTCCAACCCGGACATATCCGGCAGGACCACCTCCATGATGACCATATCGGGCTGAAAGGAATCCACCAGGCGCACCACTTCCGCGGCTTGCCCGGTTACCTTGACCTCGTAGCCCTCATCCTGCAATTCCTCCAGGCACAACTGCCGGATGTGGGGTTCGCCGTCGGCAAACAAGATTCGCGACATGGCAATGCACCCCCTGCGTCAGAGTGGTGCTCCCCCCTAAAATTTTACACCATTAATATAATCATTCCCGGAAGCAAAGTCCAATCACCCGCCGGTTTTTTCCTCAAAAAAAGTTTATCAGCTTGTCGCCGCGGTTCGCAAACCTCAGGCGGTCAACCTTCTGATACTAACGAGCAACCAAAAAACTTTTGGGGGTATTCAATTGACTCCAGTATCCACAATATGTAGTATTTTTAGTTATGGAGGATTACCCCCGGACACTCTCTGAGTTCGAAGAAAAGTTTT